>JAJXYA010000485.1 GCA_021780795.1 Bacillota bacterium
AATCCTGATCATGATTTATTGATGAATCAGCTTTTGATAACTTGCCTTCACGATAAAATAGTAAATCTCCAGCTATAAGCGTTTTGCTTTCTCTTAAATATAAGCACATGTGTCCAATGGTATGGCCTGGAGTGTATATAACTTCAATGCCTCCAAGATAAGGAAGTACATCTCCATCCTTTAAAACTTCATCAACCTCTTTATAACCTGCTGCAAAACCGGTTTTCATCATGTTATACATTTGCTTCATATTTTCATCTAGTGCTTCAGCATTAGCTTCTAATTTTGCTAGCTTATGTGGAACTTTATCTCCTTGTATGTATGGCTTTTCTTCCACATGAGAAATTACTTTTATATTGTTTTTTATTTCTTTTACCATTCCATTTAGTCCACCAATGTGATCTATATCATGATGTGTAAGTATAATCATATTTATATTATCAAAAGGAACACCGGCTTTTTCAATTTGTTCTTTAAATAATTGCTGTTGACCAGGAAAACCAGTATCAACTAAAATCACATTATCATTTTCCCATATTAAGGTTGGATTTATCGTACCTGGTCTACCCATTGCTTCCGTGGAAATTTCAAGCATTTCTATTCCATTTGCTATTTTCATGATTTACTCCCTTCAATAATTTATTTTAACTATATTTTAGAAATCATGATCCTTTAATATTACATCATGAGCTCCACCTTCAACAATACTTGTAGAAGATACTATAGACATTCTTGCTGTATTTTGTAATTCTTCAATAGAACTAGCTCCGCAGCTTGACATTGTTGACTTAACCTTGCTTAGTGTTACATCAAGGTTATCTTTAAGTTTACCTGCATATGGAACGTAGCTATCTACACCTTCTTCAAACTTAAGGTTATCAGCGCCACCCATATCATATCTTTGCCAATTTCTAGCTCTGTTTGAACCTTCACCCCAGTATTCCTTAACGTAGTTACTACCTCTTTTAACCTTCTTAGTTGGACTTTCATCAAATCTTGCAAAATATCTTCCCATCATAACAAAATCAGCACCCATGGCAAGAGCAAGTACTACATGGTAATCATGAACGATTCCTCCGTCAGAACATATAGGAATATAAATACCTGTCTTCTCAAAATATTCATCTCTAGCCTTAGCCACTTCTATTACAGATGTTGCTTGACCTCTACCGATACCTTTTTGTTCTCTTGTTATACATATAGAACCTCCACCGATTCCAACCTTAACAAAATCAGCACCAGCTTCAACTAAATACATAAAGCCTTCTTTATCCACAACATTTCCAGCTCCGATTTTCACATCCTTGAAGTTTTTCTTTACATATTCAATAGTGTCTTTTTGCCAAACAGAGTATCCATCAGATGAGTCTATACATAATATATCTACTCCAGCTTCAACTAAAGCAGGAACTCTTTCACTATAATCTCTTGTATTAATGCCAGCACCTACAACTAACCTTTTATTGCTGTCTAATAATTCATTAGGATTTTGCTTGTGATCATCGTAATCTTTTCTAAATACGAAATATTCAAGTCTTTCATTATCATCTACTATAGGTAAGCAGTTAAGCTTGTTTTCCCATAATATATCATTAGCTTCACTTAGAGTAATTCCAACCTTTCCAACGATCAACTTATTGAAAGGAGTCATAAAGTCTCTTATCTTTTTATCTACTGAATCTCTGCTAAGTCTGTAATCTCTACTAGTTACAAGTCCTAGTAATCTTCCTTTTGAAGTACCGTCCTCTGTTATAGCAATGGTAGAGTGTCCAACCTTATTTTTTAATTCTAATACGTCTTTTAACGTATCGTTGACCGAAAGATTAGAATCACTTGGAACAAAGCCAGACTTGTATTTTTTAACCTTTCTAACCATTTCTGCTTGATTTTCTATAGATTGAGAGCCAAATATAAAGGATAAACCTCCGCTTCTAGCTAAAGCTATAGCCAAAGTATCATTAGATACTGATTGCATTATTGCAGATACTATAGGAACATTAAGCTTAAGTGCAGGTGTTTCACCTTTTTTGTATTTTACAATTGGGGTTTTTAAATTTATTTTGTCTGGTATACATTTCTCAGACGTTAGATTAGGGACAAGTAAGTATTCACTAAAGGTTCTAGATACTCCTTCATATATATATGCCATGTATTCCTTCCTCCTCGGTAATTTTTATTAATATATTATAACATTATTTTTTACATATCAAAATATAAAATAATTATTTTATTAATTTTGCAAAGAAACATCAGTTATATTAACACATTTATCATTCTCATCAATTCAACACCACTAAACTCCGAAATAAAGCTATTACCAACTGCCACAAAACCAAACCTCTCATAAAATTTAACTGCTTCTATTCTTGAATTTAAATTAACTTGCCTTACTGAATTTATTTTACTAACTTGCAATGCCTCACATATAAGCTTAGAACCTATACCTTTTTTCTCTAACTTGCCTACAACAAATACTCTGGAAATATGCATATCCTTTTTATCTCCTGATAATCTACAATATCCAACAACTTCGTCATTTAATATTGCTCCAA
>JAJXYA010000253.1 GCA_021780795.1 Bacillota bacterium
TAATATGTAATTGGTGCCACCCACGTGGCAAGTTATAAAAATTAGCAACAGAGATATCTGGTTTATTTCCAGCCTCTGTTGCTTTTGTATATCCCATTTTATAATCATATTACTTTTCAAGTTTTCCTTATAACTTTTTTATATTTTTAGGTTTCTATATCTATTATAAGCTGCCATTATTTCTTGCTTCCTAGGCATGGCTAAACTTCCACTTCCACCTTTTACTGCCTCTATGGATATTAACCCATTTTTCTCTATTTCACAAATTATATTATCAATCATATTTTCAAAGCTTAAGCCCTTATTCATAATATTAGCTTCTGCCCATTTCATGATTGAGCCTATAGCATTTAATTGTTCAGCATCAACTATTTGCTCCACAGCCCTTAAATCTATATCCTCTCTATTTATGCTTAGGGTATCTAACCCAATTGTTTTGATTTTAACACCTTTTTCTCCACTCTTAATGGTTCCAGCTTTGACTACCCTATTAAATGCAATATCAATTTTTAAATTTCTATCATTAATTCTTTTTATAATATGACCTTTGCTCAGCTTTTGGGCCTCTTTTGTCACATCCACAGCCTCATAATTGTACATTTGTATTACAGAATCAGCTATATCAAAGAAATCTCCGCAGCTTCCTGCTACTATTATTGTTGAAATGTCCTTTTGTTCATATAAAGGTCTCACTATTTCAATAAAAGGTGTGATTGGTTCCTTTTCTTTAGACACTAATTTTTGCATTAATTCATCTCTCATCATAAAATTTGTAGCTGAGGTATCTTCATCTATTAAAAATAACTTAGTGTCACTTTCTATTCCTTCTATAATATTGGCCGCTTGTGATGTACTTCCACTTGCGTTTTCTGTATAGAATTCTAGAGTATCTTTTCCATTAGGTAAGTTACTTATAAATAGTGATATATCCGTTTTTGTTACACATCTACTATCTTCCGCCCTCACTTTTAAAGCTGATGCATCTGTTATAACAAATTCTCTACCATCACCTTCAATATGATTATAAACTCCAAGTTCTAAGGCTTTTAATAAGGTAGATTTACCATGATATCCTCCACCTACTATAAGCGTTATTCCCTTTTTAATGCCCATGCCGCAAATTTTGCCTTTACTCTGAGTATCAAACTCTACTTCTAATTCCTTTGGTGAAACAAAGGCTTTACCACCTTTAAATGCTTTTGTAGATATGCCATTTTCTCTAGGTAACATTGATCCATTAGCTACAAATCCAACTAGTCCTCTATCACATAAAGACCTTCTTATATGTTCTTGATCTTCTACTAGCTTTACTCTGCTTATCAATTTTTCACTATTAATATTTTTATATATTAAACTTTTCTCTACTATGTTTGGTATAACCTTATATAATATTTTCTCAAGCTCTCTTGATAAAACACTTCTCCCGTTTGCTGGAAATCCAACATAAAATCTCGCTTCTATTTTATTCTCATCTATAATTATTGAAGTTCTATTTAAAATTTCCTGTGGGCATCTACTTATAGCTATTAATCCACTCTTTCCAGAGCCAAAAACTTTTTCTGAGCACCTATTTATATTAGAATAAAATTCTCTTGTTAAGTAATCTGCTACTGCAATATTTTTGTCTTCATTATCAAAAAGGTTCTTTGGAAATTTAGCAATATTCTGATTTACTATTACTCTAATTCTTGATGGTGATGCAAAAGGATCGCCTTGAACATAATCTATGCTAAGTGTATAATTCTCAAAATCATATTGCCCTTCTAAGTCCTTATAAAGTCTATAAGTCTTTCCATCAATTCTATCTAAATCTTTTTTTAATCCTTCTGAATTTTTCATATAATTCTCCTCTTATACAATTAAAATAAATAACAAGCCAAAAATACTCCGTACTCTGACTTGTTATCTTAATTTACCTTATATTAATAATACCCATGTTTAATTCTTATTTCAATAGGTTAGAAAAATATTGAAAACTTCAAAATAAATGCTGCAAATACTATTGATACCATTGAAAGTAACTTAATCAATATATTTATAGCTGGACCTGAGGTATCCTTAAATGGATCTCCAACAGTGTCACCAACAACGGCAGCTTTATGAGAAGCTGATCCTTTTCCACCTAGGTTTCCAGCTTCGATATGTTTTTTTGCATTATCCCAAGCTCCACCAGAATTTGCCATCATAACAGCTAGTACAAAACCTGTTACAGTTGCTCCTGCTAATAATCCTGCCACGCCATTTACACCTAAAAATAATCCAACAGTTATTGGAATAATAATAGCAAGTAGGGCTGGCAAAATCATTTCCCTTTGAGCTGCTTTTGTACAAATATCAACACACTGTGCATAATCAGCCTCTGCTTTTCCTTCCATAAGACCTATTATCTCTTTAAATTGTCTTCTAACTTCAACCACTATAAGCTGTGCTGCCTTGCCTACCGCATCCATGGTGAGTGCTGCAAATACAAAAGGCACCATTCCGCCTATAAATAATCCTATAAGAACCTGAGGATTTAATATTGATAAATTAAAAACAAAATC
>JAJXYA010000499.1 GCA_021780795.1 Bacillota bacterium
GATAGGAGTTAATGGTACTGGAAAATCCACTTTTTTAAAAATAATAGCAGGAATTGAAGTTCCTGATGAAGGAAGAATTTTAAAGGGAAGTATGGTAAATATAGAATATTTGCCTCAAAATCCTGATTTTGACCCAGATGCTACAGTGTTAGAGCAGATTTTTAAAAGTGATACAGCGGTTATGCAGGTTATAAGAGAATATGAAGCTGTAATAGAAAAATTGCAAGGGACCCCAGAAGATGAAATACTTCAAAAATCTTTAATGATTCTTAACAATAAAATGGACGCGTGTAACGGGTGGCAAGTTCAAAGTGAAGCTAAAACTATATTAACTAAGCTTGGTATAACAAATTTTAAGGAGCGCATTGGGAATCTTTCAGGTGGACAAAGAAAGAGAGTGGCGCTATGTAGTGCACTAATTACTCCTTCTGATTTGTTAATTTTAGATGAGCCTACAAATCATATGGATAACAAAATAATAGATTGGCTAGAGAACTTTTTAAACAATAGAAAAGGTGCTGTACTTATGATTACTCATGATAGATATTTTCTAGACAGGGTAACAAATAAAATTCTTGAACTTGATAGAGGAAATTTATACAGTTACCAGGGGAATTATAGTGTGTTTTTGGAAAAGAAAGTTGAAAGAATGGCTTTAATGGATGCACTAGAGAGAAAAAGGCAAAGCTTATTTAAAAAGGAGTTAGCTTGGATTAGGCGGGGTGCAAAAGCTAGAACTACAAAGCAAAAGGCAAGAATTGACCGCTTTGAGGAGATTAAAGATGGTAAGATTGACGTTTCAAAGGAAAAATTAGAATTATCTTCAGCATCTACTAGGCTTGGGAAAAAGGTTATTAATGTAGAGAAAATTCATAAAGCCTATGGCGAAAATAAGTTAATTGGAGATTTTAGTCATGTCTTTACCAAGAGAGATAAAGTTGGTATTATAGGACCTAATGGTATCGGAAAGTCCACTCTAATGAATATTTTAAGTGGGATGATAACTCAGGATGAGGGTTTAATAGAATGGGGTGAAACGGTAAAAATCGGATATTTCTGTCAAGAAAACGGTGCTATGGATGAAAATATGAGGGCTATTGACTATATTAAAGAAGGTGCAGAATATATATCTACAGGGGATGGAGAAAAGATTACAGCTTCCCAAATGTTAGAGAGATTTTTATTTGATGGAACTACCCAGTATTCCTTTATTTCTAAATTATCTGGAGGTGAAAGAAGAAGATTATACTTGTTAAGAATCCTTATGGAAGCTCCAAATGTATTATTTTTAGATGAGCCAACTAATGATCTGGATATCGAGACCTTAACAGTACTGGAAGATTATTTAGATGAATTTAGCGGTGTGGTCATAACCGTATCCCATGATAGATATTTTTTAGATAGAGTTGCAGAAAAGATATTTAGTTTTGAAGGAAATGAACAGATAATTCAACATGTAGGGAATTATTCTGAGTATCAAGAATATATAGATAAAAATTCAAATTTACTGGAAGGCAATAAGGAAGTTATTAAAGAAGATAAAAAAGGTAAAATTGAAGAAATTAAAAAAGGTAAGGTTTTGAAGTTTACCTTTAAAGAACAGAAGGAATATGAAGAAATTGACGGTATAATTGAGGAAAAGGAAATGGAACTTCAAGAAATTGATAAAAAAATTAATGCTGGAAGTAGTGATTTTGAGTATTTGCAGAAACTAGTGCAGCAGCAAACGAATGTACAAGTTGAACTTGAACATCTAATGGGGCGATGGACATATTTAAATGAATTAGCTGAGGAAATAGAGGCTCAGAAAAATAATTAAAATTTTAATAGTGACAATTTTATTTATTAAAGAAGGTTAAAATTATGGAGAAAAATAGGGATATAAAAATATCTGTGCGTAATTTAGTAGAGTTTGTACTGCGAGCTGGTGACTTAGATACGAGGTTTATGGGCAGTAGTAGAGCTGTAGAGGGGACTAAAGCTCATCAAAAAATTCAGAAGGAAAATAAAGAAAAATATTCAGTAATATTTGGAGAAGAATATTTGTCAGAGGTAAGTTTAAAACATAGTGTGGAATATAATGGCGGTACAATTGTAATTGAGGGACGTGCCGATGGTATTTTAATCAAAAATAATGAAGTCACCATAGATGAAATTAAAACAGTTACTAAAGATTTAGAATTGCTTGAAGAGGATTATAATAGTCTTCATTGGGCTCAAGCTAAATGTTATGCGTATATATATGGATTGCAAAATAACCTGCAACTTATTAATGTTCAATTAACTTATTATGAAATAGAAACTGAAAAAGTTAAACAATTTATAAAAGTTCTTTCTCTTGACGAACTTGAGGAGTTCTTTAATGAGATTATCTCCAGCTATTTTATATGGGCAAATATTACTAGTGAATGGAATAAAGTAAGGGATAATACAATAAAAGATTTGAAATTTCCTTTTGATAATTATAGGGCTGGACAAAGAGAATTAGCTGTTTCTGTATACAAAACAGTAGTAGAGGATAAGAAGATGTTCGTGCAAGCAC
>JAJXYA010000178.1 GCA_021780795.1 Bacillota bacterium
AAGAAGTAAAATTTGATATCAAATTTTACTTCTTTATTTTTTTGAAAATTGTACTGATAGAGGAGACAAAAACTATTGCAATTGCAATGGCACCTGCACTAAATAGGGTTTCAGCGCCTTTGGATAAAGCAGTATTAAAATTCCCCTTTACTGCCTCAAGGGTGGCGAAATACATTCCTCCACCGGGAACAAGAGGTATAATTGCACAAATTATAAACATGGTCACAGGGTTTTTATATATTCTTGCCATTATTTCTGAGTAAATACTCACCACCATGGAGGCAAGGAACAATGAGAAAACTATGGAAGGTTGTAGCCTTCCGGAAAGGAGATAGGTAAACCAGCCGAGCCCTCCTCCAACTGACGCAATTATTAGGTTTTTACCTCGAATATTGAATATTATTCCAAAACCAAGAGAACTTAAAAAGGCATAAAAAGAATTAAGAATCATATAAGCGTACCTCCAAATAACAAGAACCATATTTTGAAAACTATACTTGTACCTGCAGCTATAGCAATGGCTATGAATAGTGCTTCTACTGACCTTGATATACCAGAAACTAAATCACCCGCAATGGTATCCCTTATGGCGTTTGTAATGGCAATTCCAGGTACTAGTAGCATTATAGATCCTATTATTATAGTATCCATATTACCTCCTATACCTATAGAAGTAGCTAAAAGAGCTATGGATGCGGCTAATGACCCGCCAAGCATATTTTTTAGGAAGCTATTTACATTTAATTTATCTAAAAATTCACTTAGCCAATTTATAAGAGCACCAATTATAAAAGCTACAAAAAAGTCTTTGTAATTTCCACCGAAAAGTAAGGTGAAAAATCCTGCAGAGCAAGCAGAAAAAAATGTAGTGGTCTTATGAGAATAAGGTTGTAAATTATTAATGTAATCCATTTTTTTTCTTATATCACCCATGGATAAAGGGTTAGATGCTATTTCTCTAGAAAGATTGTTAATCATGGATACCTTGCTAAGGTTAACAGTTCTACTATTTATTCTTCTAATTAATGAAATGGTTTGATTTTCACTATTAGTTATAGATATCATAATACCAGTAGGAGTAACAAAACTTTCAGTACGTGGTATGCCATAGGAACTACAAATCATAGTAATTGTTTGCTCTACTCTATAAGTTTCTCCACCATTTTCTAATATAATTTTACCTGCTTCAGCAGCTATATGAATGATATCATCAGTATACATGGAATCTCCTTTCAGTATAAAACTAACTTTAGATGTATATAGACTATTTTAATGTGTAGGTATTTAATTTATTTAGTATATAAGAATAAATTTTGCTTTATCATTATATACCATAAATCCAATAAAATATTATTAGTTAGAAAATTAAATTATTTATTATAATTTTTAGTAATGAATATATATATATTGAATATGCTATTTGGCCCATTAGAAGACCTTAATAATAATATTTGCTAAAAAATTCAGAACATTTAGGAAAATTTTCATGTTTTTTATTGATAAATGCGCTATTAAATTTTATAATCTAAGTATAATATATATTTCCAAAATTTCAGAGTATTATTTTTATTAATTTTAAAAATTATTAATGAAACCATCTTACTGTTTACTTATTGACATTTTAGTATTAAAGGTAATGGTTTAATTTAAAAGATGAGAGGAAGGGCATGAAAATGATGGAATATTTAAAAAGTAGTGATTTAAAGGTTTATGAAATTATTGAAGAGGAGAATACAAGACAAGAGGATCATATTGAACTAATTGCTTCTGAAAATTTTGTTAGTAGAGCAGTTATGGAAGCAAATGGTTCTATATTAACTAATAAATACGCAGAGGGCTATCCTGCTAAAAGATATTATGGTGGTTGTGAAGTAGTTGATAAAGTAGAGAATTTAGCTCGGGAAAGAATGAAAGAACTTTTTGGTGCAGAACATGCTAATGTACAACCACATTCAGGCTCTCAAGCTAATATGGCCGTATACTTTTCTGTGTTAAAGCCAGGTGATACTGTCTTAGGGATGAACTTGAGTCATGGTGGACACTTAACTCATGGAAGCCCTGTAAATTTTTCTGGAATGTTATACAATATTATCCCTTATGGGGTTAATTCAGAAACAGAGACTATAGATTATGAAGAAGTGAGAGCTTTAGCTAAAAAGCATAATCCTAAAATGATAGTTATTGGTGCTAGTGCATATCCAAGAGCTATAGATTTTGCAGTATTTAGAGAAATTTGTGATGAGGTTAATGCATATATGTTTGTGGACATGGCTCATATAGCAGGACTTGTTGCAACTGGTGTACATGAGTCTCCAGTACCTTATGCAGATTTTGTTACTACTACAACCCATAAGACTTTAAGAGGTCCTAGAGGTGGAGCAATTCTATGTAAAGAAAAATATGCAAAGCAAATAGATAAATCTATTTTCCCAGGTATGCAAGGTGGACCGCTAATGCATACTATAGCAGCCAAAGCAGTTTGTTTTGGAGAAGCTCTGAGGCCTGAATTTAAAGTTTACATTGAACAAGTAGTTAAAAATGCAAAGGTACTTGGAGAAGAACTCCAAAAATATGGGTTTAAATTAGTATCAGGTGGTACAGATAACCATCTTTTACTTATAGAATTAACAAATAAAAATATTACTGGAAAAGAAGCTGAAAAATTATTAGATAGTGTGGGTATTACTGTAAATAAAAATACTGTTCCAAATGAGACTTTAAGCCCGTTTGTTACAAGTGGTGTAAGAATTGGAACGCCTGCTGTAACTACAAGAGGATTTAAAGAAGAAGAAATGAAAAAAATTGCTGAGCTTATAAATGAAACTATAGAGAATAGAGAAGGAAATTTAGAACCAATTAAAGAGAAAGTTGTACAATTATGTAGTAAATATCCACTGTACTAGGGGCTATGGCAATTTAGTAGCAATGGCATCTGCTTAGGCAGGTGCTTTTCTTTTTAAGGATGTGGTATAATTATTATGAAAAGTTAAATACTGCATTGAGGGGGATTATATGGATAGTAAAATTCCAAACGCAGAAAAAATATTAGAATGTCTATTAGAAAATTTGGAGGAAGGAATTCAAGTAGTAGATAGTGATGGCAAGACTATTTATTATAATAGTGCCATGGGAAAAGTAGAAGGAGTAAAGCCTAGTGAGGTGTTAGGAAAAAAGGTTAGCGAATATCTAGAGGATGTAAAAGAGGATGATTCTACCATTATGAATGTATTAAAGACCGGAGAAAAAATAGTAGGGTTAATACAGCATTATGGCAATGGATATAAGAAAAAAGTCACAACTATAAATACCACTGTGCCTGTGACCTTAGATAATAAGGTTATTGCTGTGATTGAATTAGCTAAAGATATGACCCAGTTAAAAGAATTAACTGAAAGCATTTGTAAATTGCAGAATCTAGATAAAAAGCTAAATACACATTATACTTTTGATGATATATATGGTGATAATCCTATAATGCAAAGCGCTATAGAAAAAGCTAAAAAAGCCAGCATGTCAAGTTCATCTGTATTGTTATATGCGGAAACTGGCTCAGGAAAGGAAGTTTTTTCTCAAAGCATTCATTATGATGGATTAAGAAAAGATAAACCTTTCATAGCAATAAATTGTGCAGCTATTCCCGCTTTATTGTTAGAGGGGATGCTTTTCGGTACAGAAAAAGGTGGGTTTACTGGGGCAGAGAACAAAAAAGGATTATTTGAGGAAGCAAATCATGGAACTATTTTATTAGATGAAGTTAATTCACTAGAACCATATCTTCAATCTAAACTTTTAAGAGTGCTTCAAGAGGGATACATAAGACCTGTTGGAGGTACTAAAAGTATAGATATTGATGTAAGAATAATAGCTACGTTGAATGAAGAACCAGAGAAACTTATTCAAAGTGGAAAATTAAGAAAAGATTTTTATTATAGATTATGTGTAATTAGAATAAACATACCTCCACTAAGAGAGAGAAAAGATGATATTCCCATATTTGTAGACAAGCTAATTGAAAAATATAATAAAATTCTGTGTAAGAATATAAGAGGTATTGATGAAGTTATGATAAGAAAGCTTCAAGAATATAATTGGCCGGGAAACATTAGGGAACTAACAAATGTTATTGAAGCTGCAATAAATATGGCAGATAATAATTCTATATTAACAGAAAACTATTTTGATTTTAGAATAGAATATGAAAATTGTAATAATGTTATTGATATTATGTCAAATGAAGATGGAAGCTTCGATTTAGAAAATTATATGAGTGATATTGAAAAGGCTATAATAGAAAAAATATTAAAAAAGAATAATTACAATGTAAGTAAAACCGCTAGAGAACTTAGTATTTCAAGGCAAAATCTTCAATATAAGATAAAAATACATAGAATAGTGGAAGAATACTAAATAAAGCAAGATTATTTGCTATCCATGCAAAATATTTTGCGTGATTTAAAACCCTTGCAAATAAGTGGACAACTAGAAATAATAAATTTTAATTATCAGTATATTAAGAATATGCAGAATATTTTGCTAAAAATAAACACATGTATTTAAGCGATGGCTTAAATACATGTGTTTTTGATTTGGCACGGTAATTGCTATATATAAATTAGATACTTTTAATAAATAATTTAAAACTTGGAGGTGAAAATTATGATAAAGAAAGGTACTTGGGTTGAGGTAGAAGAAACGGTTTTGTTGCCAGAGGATAGAGCTACAAATATACCAGAAGAAACAAAGAAAACTCCTCTTAAAAGTTTTATAAGAGGAAGGTGTCTTACCGAAGCTGAACTTGGAGACGAGGTAGAAGTAGAAACTAATGTAGGCAGAGTAGCTAAAGGTATAATTATAGAAATAGAACCGAGGTATTGTCATACATATGGTAAGCATGTTGAAGAAATAAGTAATATTGGAAAACAAGCTAGAGAAATAATAGCACAATAAGTTAATGACTTTAAATTTAGTTTTAAAAGGGGGTTATATGACGTGAATAAATATGAAGAGCTTATGCAACGAAAGAGTGAAATAATTCTTAAATCTATAGGGATTGATTATAGTAAGTATGAAACTGGCAAGCTTTCTTTTGACTATGAAGGATTGATGAAAGATGTTGGATATTGCTTAGAAGAAGTTAAAGAAATTCAAAATGAAGTGGGGGTAGGTAATACACCACTGTTAGAACTTAAAAACCTTACCAAACTAGCAAGAAAGACTTCGAAAACTGGAAAAGCAGCTAGAATATTTGTAAAAGATGAAAGCTGTAATCCATCAGGAAGTTTTAAAGATAGAAGAGCAGCCATATCAGTATTTGATGCAATGAAAAGAGGATACAAAGGCGTTGGAGCAGCTACTTCAGGTAATTATGGAGCTGCAGTGGCGTCACAAGCAAACATCAGAGGTCTTAAGTGTGTAATAGCAAACGAGTGCTATGATTCAAAGAAAATAGGACAGCCAGAAATATTAGAAAAAGGAAGAAAATGTGAAGGTTATGGAGCAGAAGTTGTTAGACTAACTGTAGGTCCTGAATTATTTTATACATACTTAAAAATACTTGAAGAAACAGGATATTATAATGCATCATTATATTCTTCTTATGGTATAGCAGGAGTTGAAACCTTAGGATATGAAATAGCTGAGCAGTGTAGGGAAAAATTAGGCAAGGACCCAGATGCAGTGCTTATAACTAATGCAGGCGGTGGAAATGTTACTGGTACTGCTAGAGGACTTATAAAAGCAGGAGCAGATAAAACAAAAATAATAGGAGCTTCAGTTGACCTTTCTGGTCTACATATGGCTTCAGACATAGACTTCAATAAGAAATCCTTTACAACAGGCCACACAGGTTTTGGGATACCATTTATAACGAGTCCTGATAGATCCGATGTACCTAGAAGTGCAGCTAGACCTTTAAGATATTTGGATAGGTATGTAACAGTTACTCAAGGTGAAGTATTTTGGATGACTGAAATATTAGCTCAGTTAGAAGGACTAGAAAGAGGGCCAGCAGGAAATACATCCCTTGTAGCAGCTTTTGCCATTGCACAAGAATACGAGGATGATGCCATAATAGTTGTTCAAGAGACTGAATATACTGGGGCTGGAAAACATTTAATACCTCAGCTTAATTTTGCTAAAGAGAATGGTATTGAGGTTTATGTGGGAGATCCAAAGGAGCAAGTGCCTGGGAAAAATATAGTAATTCCATCTCATCCATCAGTGGTAACTGTTGCAGATGTAGATATGGAAGGATTAAGAAATTCTTACTTGAAAAATGCTATTAAGAAATTGCCTGATAATAGGATAGATCAAAGTGATATTGAGTTCTTATCCTTTGAAACAAAGCAGACCGTAGAAAAAGTAGTTGAAAATTTAAAACAACATAATATTGAAATATGTTAGGGGGAATTTAATTTATGAAAAGAGAAGATGATTTTGAAATAAGAAGAGAACATTTAAAAGGACTTACTGAGGAACAATTACATGATAGATTTTGGAATTTAACTGAGCAAATTGTAAAACCCATTGTTGATTTAGCATATGGTCATACGTCTCCTGCTATCGAAAGATCCGTAGTTTTAAGAATGGGGTTTTCAAGCTTGCAGGCGCAACCATTAATTGACCATGGTACAAATTGGAAATTACTTGGGAAAGGTATAGGAAATGTTATTTTAACTTATGCAAAGTTAAAGAATATGGATTACCTTAAAGCAGGAGATGAACTGTCTAGAGGAATAGGCTGGGATGTTGTGTCTGAAAAAATGAAGGGAAGTGACAAGTAATGGTTGAAAAATTAGAAGAAAACATAAAGCTTAATGTAGAAGAGATATTAAAGGATTTAGATAAATATGAACCAAAGTGGAGAGGCTGGCACTGGAGAGAAGAGTATAAAGAAGGAAAAGTAGGAGAATTCACATACCGTGAAATTTCAGCTCCTTTAAAGAAAAGTCATGGTCTTCCAGCATCAAGAAGTTTTGAAAATATAGATCCACAACCCAAACCTGTTATTACAACAGAAATAGCATCAGGAAGATTTGAAGATGATATAAGAAGAATGAGAATGGCTGCATGGCATGGTGCAGATCATTTAATGGTTATAAGAACAGCTGGACAAAGTCATTTTGATGGATTAATAGAAGGAAGCCCAGAAGGTATAGGCGGAGTACCAATAACTAGAAAAGAAGTTAGAGCAACAAGAAAAGCTATAGATTTAATAGAAGAAGAAGTAGGAAGAAAAATCAATTTTCATTCTTATGTATCAGGTGTAGCTGGTCCAGATGTAGCAGTTATGTTTGCAGAAGAAGGCGTTAATGGAGCTCACCAAGATCCACAATACAATGTACTTTACAGAAATATAAATATGTATAGATCCTTTGTAGATGCTGCAGTAGCAAAAGGAGTCATGTCTTGGGCAAATATGCTTCAAATAGATGGTGCTCATAATGCAAATGCAACTGCAATGAAAGGTTACAAAGTAATGCCTGAGCTTATGGTACAACATGCTATAAATGCTAAGTTCTCAGAATTAGTTGGAATGAACCCAGAAAATATTTCACTTTCAACTGTACCACCAACTTCAGCACCAGCTCCATGCATGAGATATGACTTACCTTATGCAGTTGCACTAAGAGCATTCTTTAAAAAATACAAAATGAGAGCCCAGATGAATACAAAATATATTGAGTCTTGTGAAAGGGAAGCTACTGTTGGACATACAATGAATTTGTTAATTTCAGAATTAACTTCAGCTGATATCCAAAGTACGATTACTCCTGATGAAGGAAGAAATGTTCCATGGCATTACAACAATATTCATGCTATAAATACTGCAAAACAGTCCTTTATAGGTATGGATGGGTTAATGGATATGATAGAACTTAAAAAGACTGGATATTTACCAGAAAAAGCTAGAGAAATACAAGAAAGAGCAGTGCTATTCCTTGAAGAAATGATTGCAGAAGGCGGATACTTTAAAGCCGTTGACTCAGGATTCTTTATAGATTCAGGTGAGTATCCAGAAAGAAACGGAGACGGTATTGCAAGAAAGATGGATGGCGGAGACGCTGTTGATACAATAGTTCCTAGAGAAGAAGACTATTTTGCACCAGTTTGTGCTCATTTTGGATACAACAATGTTCCAAAAGAATATGAAAAGGCTTGCGATGCTATACATGAATGTACATTATGCGACCATTCAAAAATTCAATATATAGATGAATTAGATGAGAATGATAATGCGTTCAAGAGAATGGAAAGAGTTAAGGAAGATGGAACTGTAGTTCCAGAAGTACAGTGGTCAAAAGATGGATATGTAAAAATTACACTATTCATACCTGAAAATGAGCAGATTGCTGAAGCAGCAGCTATTGAAATGGGTAAGAGGATGAATCTTAAAGATGTAGAAATTTTGCATAAACAAGTATTACAAAAGGCTGAAGGCTGTCTTGTAGAAATTAAAGGTGTTTGCGATTTTACCCCTGTAAAACGAGACGAATTGGTACTTCCAAAGAGAAGAAAAGTGCTTTCAAATCAAGTTATGAAGGATTACGTAAAAGAACATCCAATAAAAGTTGCAGCTGCAACTGTAGGTGAAGATGAGCATTCTGTAGGACTAAGAGAAGTTATAGATATAAAACATGGTGGTGTGGAAAGATTTGGTATAGAAGCAATTTATCTTGGAACATCATGTCCAATAGAAAAGCTTGTAGATGCAGCTATAGAATCAAAAGCTCAAGCAATACTCTGTAGTACAATTATTTCTCATAATGACGTGCATATAAAGAATATGAGAAAGCTTAGTGATCTTTGCATAGAAAAAGGTGTAAGAGATAAAATCATACTTGTTTCTGGTGGTACACAAGTAACAGATGAAATAGCTAAGGCAAATGGTATGGATGTTGGATTTGGACGTGGATCCAATGGTACAGATGTTGCATCCTTTATAGTCAAGAAATTAATGGGTATTCCTGATAACGAGGAAGAATAAAAAGGGAGCGGATAACTGTGAAAGTAGATTATCTAGTTGCTGAAATAGGCAGTACCACTACTTTAGTTACGGCTTTTAATGTATGCTATGACCATAAAAAACAGGTTGTTGTTGATATACCTTTTCAAGGCAAAAGCTGTACTACAGTTTTAGATGGTGATGTAACTATTGGACTGAAAAATGCAATAAAAGATATAGAAAATCAAATACAGGAATCAATTACCTGGGACAGAATGCTAGCAACGTCTAGTGCTGCAGGAGGGCTTCGCATAACTGTCCACGGACTTATGGAACAGATGACAGTTAAGGCAGCTAGAGAAGCCGCTCTGGGTGCTGGAGGTATCATAAAAATGGTTACTGCTGGTAAGATGAGGAAAAGTGATTTAAAGAGAATCCATGATATAAACCCCAACATGATAATGATTGCTGGGGGGACAGATTATGGTGAAAGAGAAACAGCTCTTCATAATGCAGAACTTATAAGTGCCGAAAAATTCAATAAACCAATTGTATACTGTGGAAATATCGAAAATCAGGAAGAAATAAAAGAGATTTTTGAAGGACAAGAACTCTATTGCATTGATAATGTTTATCCTATGGTTGATACCTTAAATGTGGAACCTGCAAGAAAAATAATACAAGAAGCCTTTGAAAATAATATCGTTAAAGCACCTGGAATGAATAAAATCAAAGAAATGGTAAATGGAAGTATAATGCCAACTCCAGGGGCAGTTATGGAAAGTTCAAAAGTTTTATACGATATCATAGGTGACTTAGTAGTTTTTGATGTTGGTGGAGCAACCACAGATGTGCATTCCGTTACAGAGGGAAGTACAGTAGTTTTGGATATGTTAGTAAATCCAGAACCTAAGGCTAAAAGAACAGTAGAAGGCGATCTTGGTGTTTTTGTAAATAGCAGAAATGTAATAGATTTACTTGATATAAGGGACTTAGGTGAATTTACTAAGGAACACATAGCTGCTCACATAAAACCAATACCCACAGAAATAGATGATATAAATGCAAGTAGCCTACTAACGAAAAAAGCTGTAGATGTTGCAATAAATAGGCATGTAGGATTTATAAAAAGAAAATATGATGGGGAAAGTGGTTTTGTGGCTTATGGTAAGGATTTATCAGAAGTTAAATATATAATTGGTACTGGAGGCGCACTTACAAGACTCCCTAAGGGAGAAAACTTGCTACTTGGAATAAGATACTTGAAGAATGAGGTTACGATGTTACCTAAAAAGGGTGCTAAGGTACTATTGGACGAAAACTATATTATGGCCTGTGCAGGTGTTTTAAGTAGGGAAAATAAAGAAGTTGCTGAAGCTCTATTAATTCAAAGTTTAAGAATAACAAAGAATATGATAATTAGTG
>JAJXYA010000352.1 GCA_021780795.1 Bacillota bacterium
GAAGATATGCCTGGGTAATTTATAAGTTTGCTGGCTACCATTCCACCTGTACAAGACTCTGCTGTAGCTATTGTTAACTTCTTACTTACCAGCATTTCACCCAATACATTTTCTAAGGTTGTATCTCCTTCCCCATAAATGTTATTACCTAGTCTGCTGCGAATTTCTGCTTCCATGGGTTCTATGAGATTTGTACCTTCTTCGTAAGTATCAACCTTTGCTGTAATTCTAAAGGTTACTTCTCCATCTTTGGCATAAGGTGCCACTGTTGGGTTGGTCTGATTATCTAATATATCTTCTAACATTTCTGCAGCTTTACTCTCTCCTACACCTACAACTCTAAGCACCTTTGACACCAGTACTCCTTGCTGAAACTTTTGAAGATAGGTGGCTACTGATTCCTCAAACATAGGTTTCATCTCTCTAGGTGGTCCAGGTAAAAGTGCAACAATTTTCCCACCTTCCTCTATTATGCATCCTGGTGCTGTGCCATTATTATTAGGAAGTATCATTACATCCACTGGAAAACAGGCTTGTTTTATATTGTTTTGGGTCATTGGCCTGTTGGTATCTTTAAAATGGCTTTGAAGAATCTTTAAAGAGGGTTCATGCACCACACTCTCTTTTCCAAAATATTCAAAGGCTACTTCCTTAGTTAAATCATCCTTTGTAGGTCCAAGTCCTCCAGTAGTTATAACTAAATCAGCTCTGCTGAAGGCTAATGCATAGGCTTCTAAAAGTCTTTCTGGATTATCTCCAACCACCGACTGATGATAAACTGATATGCCTAGATCTGCAAGTCTCTTCGCAATATACTGTGCATTTGTGTTCACTATATCCCCTAGCAATATCTCCGTTCCTACCGCTAATATTTCTGCTCTCATAATATTTCCTCCTTATATTAGACTTTTACTCTATGTATATAGTCACTATATTTAATAATATACTACAAATACTTAAAGTTACCTTCTATATTTTAGGCAAATTCGTATAAATTTTTTATAGCCTTTTTTCAAAGATGCCACTTGGGTGGCACTCATGGCATTCTTTAAGAAAAAGGTGCCCAAAGGCACCTTTTTCTTATTTAAATACATTCACTAAATTAGCAAATACATCTTTATTATCTTTAAGTTTAGCTTCATTTCCTAGTACACAATAGTAGTTTTCTTTTGTAATATCAGTTAATAAAGCTTTAAAAGCCTTAATATCCTCTGGCTTTGTACTTAATACTTCTTCTCTTTCCTTTTGTCTTTGTTCTTCTGAAATACCTCTTATATAATATGCTGTAGCTCTTTCACCCTTCATAGAAGGTGTTAATGGCGAATCAAGCTCACTGATTGTTCCTATAATATATTTGGTCATTTCTCTTTCAGAGGCTTCAAAGCTTCCTATATAATCACATATTCCATCATAAGCTGTTAAAGTCTCTTGAAGATTAGGATCACGGTAAGATACAAAAACTATGTTACCACTTCTGGCTAAGTTTGCAAAACCGCCATAGGCACCACCTTGCACACGCACTCTATTCCATAAATAGTCAAGGCTTGCTATAGTTTTAAGTACTAGCATCTTACCTGAATAAGAATAACCTTGTTTAATGAAGTTATAACCTTTAGCTACATATTGAACATCTGATGAAGTTAATAATCCTTCATTATTCTTACTTAGCTCAAAATTATACTGAGCGTCTGGCAACTTTTCTTCCCCTAAGATACTTGTAAGCTTAGGTAGTTCTGTAGCAAAAGCTTTATAAATATCCTCTTCTCCTGTAACACTTACCATAAGGCTATTTTTGTTAAATATAAGCTTTGATACCTTATTTAAATTTTCAATAATCTCTTCTGCTTTATTATCAAAATCTCTTTCAATTTCATCAATAAATTTATAAAAAGATATTCCTGTAGTTTTTTCTAGATAAGCTGAGGCTGGCGAGAAGTAGGAAGTAAGTCTTCCAGCTGCTGCAATATGACCTCTATCAACAATTTTCATTTCCTGTCTTGATTTCAATTGTTGAATTAGCTCCTTCAAACGTTTCTTTTCATCAAATTTAGTAGCACTAATTATCTCTGTCATAATATCAAATAGTTTAGGAAGCTTTGGAATTAAAGCTTTAGTCTTTACTACGAGTTTTGGACTGTATTTTTCATAGTTTTCATTGTCCCCATATACCTCTGTAGTAAAATGAATTCCGCCTGTATGAATATTAATTTCATTAGATAAATCTGAATAATTAGTATGCTGAGTACTTACCCTGCCTAAAAGAGTTGATAGTAAGGTTATATAAGGTAGCAACTTCATATCTACTTTTTTAGCATCAAATAATATATTTATATAAGCAATTTTATTAGTAAATATATTGTGAGCTAATACTTTTACCCCATGCTCATCCTTTTCTTTTAAAGGTAAGTGTTCTACTGGAGTTTCAATATCTGAAAGTTCAAGTAAAGGAATAGTTTCAAGCACTTCCTTAGTATCTGGTGTCATCTGTCTTTCTTTAAGCGCTTTTGTTCCCTGTATAATTTTCTCTATTTCTTTT
>JAJXYA010000432.1 GCA_021780795.1 Bacillota bacterium
TAGAAAAATAAAAGTATTTAAGTTCCATCATATAAAGGAAATCGTTTTAGAGGATGCAATGGTGAAATCCGCTTGTCTAATAATAATATGTTATGTAATATTATTTTTTATAGGCACTGCACTTGGAACCTATTATGGATATCCAGTGTTGAGTTCAGCTTTTGAAGCTGCGTCAGTTACTGGGAACGTAGGATTATCCATTGGGGTTACCGCGCCATCAATGCCAACTTTATTAAAGATATATTATATACTTGCAATGTATTTAGGAAGACTAGAATTTATATCTGTGTTTGCATTAATAGGAGTTACATTTGGAGGCATTAAGAAATTATGGTTAAGACTTTTAAAACAATAATATTAATAGGTATCTTAGTTTTTTCTTTTTCTATAACATGTATGGCGCAGGAATATAGTAATTATAATGAATTAATCGAAAATGGAAAAAAGATTGATAATAGTAAAATTACACTAAAAGGTGAGGCCATTGGGGAATGCATGAATAGAGGTAAATATTCCTGGGTAAATATCAGTGATGGAAGCACAGCTATGGGAATATGGATTAAAGATGAACAAGCTCGAAGCATAAAAAACTTTGGTAAGTATGGTTATAAGGGAGATATAGTTAAGATAAATGGAACTTTTAATAGGGCCTGCACGGAGCACGGCGGTGATATGGATATCCACGCAATCTCAGTTGAAATTATAGATGTTGGGGGTAGAGTAACAATTCCTATTAGTAACAGTAAAAAAGTTATAGCAACAATATTAACACTCATCACACTTATTTTAGCTTTTTCATATGTGAAATTTACTAAAAGCACTTTTAAATAAGGTGCTTTTTTAAAATCTCAAAACTAAAACTATAACTTGGTAGTTTAGTGGAAAAGGCATTTAGTACATTGTATTTTTGCAATTGTAAATTGTTTGTAAAGCCATGGGATATAATATTATATGAGAATATATTCCTTTAAGATATAACAATAAATAAATCTAAACAATATGGTAAAACCACAATTATTTATAATTTATGTTCAGATACAGTAGCAAGGAGATGGAAAGTTTGGAAAAAGTAAAATTTTACGAGAGGTTTTTCAAAAAGTTCAATGAGTATAAATATAGTGATTATGAAGAAATTAAACCTGAAAGAATGATAATTACCAATGCATTTAAAACTATACTAATTATGAGTTTATCCACTATATTATCTCTGATATTTAGAAAAATTGGATTTCATGAATCAAATGTAATAATAGTATTTATCTTAGGGGTATTATTTGTATCAAGAAGCACTGATGGATATGTTTATGGTATTTTGGCGGCCATAATGGGAGTGCTGACATTTAATTTTTTCTTTACTATACCATATTATAGCTTTTCAGCTTATAGAGCGGACTATCCAGTAACTTTTGCTATTATGTTGATAGCTGCAATTATTACGAGCACTTTAACTTCCAGGATTAAAACACAAGCGAAAATATCTTCTATACGTGAAAAGCGGATGCAAGTTTTAAATAAAATTAATAAATCATTGCTTACAGCAAGAAATAAAAACCAAGTAGTTGAATTTTGTGGTGATAACTTAGTTGATATGTTTAACAGAACTATTATGCTAACTATAGTAGATGATAAAAACAATTTACAAAAGCCAAGTGTTTACAATTTTGATAATCAATATAGTGGCGATATTTTTGAGTCTGAAATAGAGCTAGATGCAATTGAAAAATGTTTTAAAACAGGAAAAATCGTGGGTATTGAAGCTGAAATCTCTATAAATAGTGGGGGGTATTATCATCCAATTAAAGGGCAAAATAAAATACTTGGGGTTATTGGCATAGCTTGCTTGGAAGAAAATACTTTATCAGAGAATGAAAAGATTCTTTTACAGTCAGTTTCTACACAAATTGCTTTAGCTGTTGAAAGAGAGGATTTATATGAAAAGAAGAAGCAGATAAATTTAGAGGCGGAGAGAGAAAGGCTTAGGGGCAATCTTTTAAGATCAATTTCACATGATTTAAGAACTCCGCTAACAGGAATATTAGGGTCTGCTTCTACTATTAGTGATAATTATGATATACTTGATAATGATACCAAGAAAGAACTTCTTGAAATTATTTATGAAGATACAAGCTGGCTTATTCATTCAGTTGAAAATATATTAAGCATGACACGAATAGATGAAGGTAAGCTTGAGATTAAAAAGGATGTAGAGGTTGTTGAAGAAATTATTGCTGAGTCTATATCAAGGGTTAAAAGATTTTCAGGCAATCATAATATTAAGACTCACTTACCAGAAAGTATGGTTATATTATTTGTTGACGGGTTATTAATAGAGCAAGTTCTTATTAATTTAATTGATAATGCCATAAAGTATACACAGAGTGATTCTATTATAGAAGTTAAAGTTATAGAAAAGGAAGACGATGTGATTTTCGAGGTATCAGACAATGGAAAAGGTTTGTCAAAAGAAGATATACCAGCTATATTTGATAGGTTTTATACCAAGAGTAAGGGTGATTCCCTAGAAAAGCGAGGTATTGGACTAGGATTGGCTATTTGTAAGTCTATTATAGAAGCTCATGGTGGAAATATGGAAGCTTTTAATAACTCTTCTGGTGGTGCAACCTTTAGATTTAGTTTACCTGCAAGAAGGAGTGATAAAGATGGATATGAAGTCTTTAGTTTTAATAGTTGAAGATGATAAGCCCATTAGAAAATTTATGCAAGTTTCGCTTGAAGCACAGGGATATAAGTGCATTGAAACTGAATTTGGAAATGAGGCTATAGCACTTATTTTTTCTCATAATCCAGATATAATAATTTTAGACTTAGGATTACCTGATATTGATGGACTTAATGTTATTGAGAAAGTAAGGGAGTCTACAAAAGCCAAGATTATAGTTGTTTCAGCTCGCGGACATGAAAGGGAAAAAGTTGAAGCCTTAGATAAAGGTGCAGATGATTACCTGACAAAGCCGTTTAGTGTAGCAGAGCTTTTGGCTCGAATTAGGGTGGCGTTTAGACAATTTAATCAAGTTAATAATGCACAAAACAATGTGCAATTAGAATTTAAGGTTAAGGATTTAAAGATAGATTTTGAAAAACGCAGAGTTACGATTTTAGATGAAGAAATACATTTAACACCAATGGAGTACAAATTAATTCAGTTAATGTCAAAATATGCAGGACGTGTGTTAACTCATAAATATATAATTGATGAAATTTGGGGTAGTTATTTTGAGAGTGATACACAGTCGCTTAGGGTGTTTATGGCTAATATAAGAAGAAAAATAGAAAAGAACCCTGCTGATCCGGAGTATATCATAACGGAGGTTGGAGTAGGATATCGGTTAGTAGATGAATAATCTTTCAAAGATGAAGTTTTTGGCTTCATCTTTTTTTTATAAAAAAATAAGATATATTTGTCTTAACATAAAATTTATACAGAGATTATCCTCTTTATACTATCTTTATTTTATCTTTGTTAGAATGAATGCATAAGGTGATTAGTCACAATATGTATATTGGTAAAGTAATATGTCCAATTGAAACAGTATAACTTTAAGCTATAGACACAAACTAAAAAACAATAAACTATATTCTAATGAACATACCGCAAAATATTAATTATTTATGTAAAATATGTAAATAATTAAGAATTTTTAATTTGAAGGAGATGACGTAAATTTATGATGGATGTAATATTCATAGCAGTAATAGCGCTTTGTTATTTAGTGCTATTACCGTTTATTAATTGGTGTGAAGCACAAATAAATAAATAAAAATCAACATATTACTTAAAGTTATAATTAAATGGAGGATGCTATGAAATTTTTAATTGTAATCGCGATATTATTATTTTTGTATTTAGGCTATGCATTGTTTAATCCCGAAAAATTTTAAAGAGAATAGATGGAGGAAAGTTATTTATGGACATTTTTCAAATTGCATTAACGCTCATAATTTTTGTATTACTTGTCATCCCAACTGGAAAATATATGTATAAAGTTATAAATAATAAGAAGTCTTTTGTAGATCCTGTTATGGATAAGGTAGATAACTTAATATATAAGGTTACAGGAATAACAAAAGAAGAGATGACTTGGAAGCAATATTCGATTGCTTTCATAGTGTCAAATATGGTTATGGCTTTGACGGCTTATATAGTGCTTAGGATTCAAGGAGTTCATTTCTTAAATCCTAATGGTATCAAACCTATGGAGGCTTCACTAAATTTTAATACTATTATTAGTTTTATTACTAATACAAATCTTCAAGACTATAGTGGGGAATGGGGATTATCATACTTAAGTCAAATGATAGTTATAACATTTTTTATGTTTACTTCTGCAGCATCAGGATTTGCTGTTGCAGCTGCTTTTATAAGAGGTATTACTGGAAAAACTAAAATGTTAGGTAATTTCTTTGTTGATTTAGTAAGAGTTATTACAAGGGTGTTACTTCCGTTTTCAATAATAGTAACAATATTTTTAATGGCGCAAGGAGTTCCACAGACTTTTTCACCAAATAAAGTTGTAACTACTATAGAAGGGACTAAACAAGTTATTGCACTTGGACCTGTAGCTTCTTTAGAAGCCATTAAACATATAGGTACTAATGGTGGTGGTTTCTTCGGAGCAAACTCATCACACCCATTTGAAAACCCTACTCCGCTTACAAATTTAATAGAAATGCTATCTATGATGTTGATACCTGGAGCGATAGTTTATTGCTTTGGTTTAATGGTGAAGAATAAAAAGCAAGGATGGGCTATATTTGCAGCAATGTCTATATTGCTTGTAATATCTTTAACGGTTTGCTTTAATGCTGAAAAAGCTGGAAATCCTGCAATTGCTAAGCTTAATATAAGTCAAGCTATGGGAAATATGGAGGGAAAAGAAATAAGGTTTGGACTTTCCGGTTCAACTCTATTTACAACAATTACGACAGCCTTTACCACAGGTACTGTAAATAATATGCATGACTCATTAACACCTCTTGGCGGTATGGTTCCTCTGTGGAATATGATGCTTAATGTGGTGTTCGGAGGTAAAGGCGTAGGTTTTATGAATATGATAATGTACGCAGTACTAACAGTATTTTTATGTGGACTAATGGTTGGAAGAACTCCAGAATTTTTAGGTAAAAAAATTGAGGCAAAGGAAATTAAATTAATATCTTTGGCAATATTAATACATCCTTTTATAATTCTTGTACCTTCAAGTATAGCGCTACTGACTAAGCAAGGCCTTGCAGGGATAACTAATCCAGGCTTTCATGGGCTAACTCAAGTGCTTTATCAATTTACTTCTTCTGCGGCTAATAACGGTTCAGGGTTTGAAGGACTCGCAGATAACACTATGTTTTGGAATGTAAGTACAGGGCTCGTTATGTATGCAGGGAGATATTTCGCCATGGTTATTCTTTTAGCTGTAGCTGGTTCTTTAGCATCTAAGAAGCTTGTACCAGAATCAAATTCTACATTTAAGACAGATAACACTATGTTTACTATAATATTAGTATGTATAGTTTTGATAATTGGAGCGTTAACATTCTTACCAGCTGTAGTACTAGGACCGGTAGCTGAACACTTAATGTTTCATTAAGGCAATAAAATAAAGAAGAGTATAAGGAGTAATATATATGAGTAATCAAGATGGTAAAAAGAAGTTAATAACTAAAAAGATTTTTAATGATGCAGTTAAAGATTCTTTTAAAAAGTTAAACCCTAAATTAATGATAAAAAATCCTGTTATGTTTATTGTTGAAATAGGATTTCTTATAACTTTATTTCTTACTTTTGTTCCTACGGCTTTTGGTGATACAGGTACAAATTTAAGGGGATATAATGGATTAGTTGCTTTTATTCTTTTCATTACAGTTTTATTTGCTAACTTTGCAGAAGCAGTGGCGGAGGGAAGAGGTAAAGCTCAAGCAGAAAGTTTGAAGAAAACGAAAAAAGATACAACGGCTAAACTTTTGGATAAAGGTGGGAATACAACAATTATTAGTGCGTCAGAGCTTAAAAAAGGAGATATAGTTCTTGTTGAAACTGGAGATATCATACCAAATGATGGTGAAATTATTGCGGGACTGGCAGCGGTAGATGAATCTGCTATAACAGGAGAGTCAGCTCCTGTTATGAAAGAGTCCGGTGGAGATTTTAGCTCCGTTACTGGAGGAACTAAGGTTGTAAGTGATTGGCTTAAAATTGAAATTACAGCTAGTCCAGGGGAGTCCTTTCTTGATAAAATGATAAGCTTAGTTGAAGGAGCTTCAAGACAAAAAACTCCTAATGAGATGGCATTAAACATTTTATTAACAGTTTTAACAATGATTTTCCTAATGGTTGTTGTTACTCTACATCCATTAGGCGCTTACGCAGGTGCTAAGATTGCTACGTCCACATTGATAGCATTGCTTGTATGCTTAATACCAACTACAATAGGTGGTTTATTATCAGCTATAGGAATTGCGGGTATGGATAGAGTTACAAGATTTAATGTAATTGCTATGTCAGGTAAAGCAGTTGAAGCTTGTGGAGATGTAGATACCATGATTTTAGATAAGACTGGTACAATAACTTACGGGAATAGACTTGCAGCTGAATTTACTCCTGTATCTGGATGTGATGAAAATAAATTAATGAAATATGCAGTAATATCTTCGTTAAAGGATGAAACTCCTGAAGGCAGGTCTGTAGTTGAGCTTGCGAGTAAACTTGGAGTATCTTTAAATGTAGAGGATTATGAAGAAGCGGAATTTATAGAGTTTACTGCTCAAACTAAAATGAGTGGATTAAATTTAGGCGATGGAACTATTGTAAGAAAAGGGGCTATTAGTAGTATTATAAAAATGGTACAGGAACTTGGTGGTAAGGTTTCAAAGGATTTAGAAGAAGTTACAACAAAAGTTTCTAAGGCAGGGGGAACACCACTAGTGGTTTGTGTAAATAGCGAAATACTTGGAGTTATTTATTTAAAGGATACTGTAAAACCAGGACTTGTAGAAAGATTTGAAAGACTAAGACAAATGGGTATAAAAACTATTATGTGTACAGGGGATAATCCACTTACTGCTGCTACAATAGCAAAAGAGGCTGGGGTAGATGAATTTATTGCAGAGTGTACTCCAGAGGATAAAATTGAAGTTATAAAAAGAGAGCAAGCAGAAGGAAAACTTGTTGCTATGACTGGTGATGGTACTAACGATGCTCCAGCACTTGCTCAAGCAGATGTTGGGCTTGCGATGAATAGTGGTACAGTGGCTGCAAAAGAAGCTGCTAATATGGTAGACTTAGATTCTGATCCTACGAAGATAATCGAAGTAGTAGAAATAGGTAAGCAGTTACTTATAACAAGAGGAGCATTAACTACATTTAGTATAGCAAATGATGTTGCGAAATACTTTGCTATAATACCGGCAATATTTACTATAGCTATTCCTACAATGAATGTATTAAATGTAATGAAACTTGCTACGCCTTCAAGTGCAATATTATCAGCATTAATATTTAATGCAATAATAATACCTCTATTAATTCCAATAGCTATGAGAGGAGTAAAATATAAACCATCAAGTGCTCAAACTCTTCTTTTAAGAAATATATTAATTTATGGCGTAGGTGGAATAGTGGTTCCCTTCGTAGGAATCAAAATAATAGATATGATAATATTTCCACTATTAAAAGTGCTTAATGTAGCATAAGTGCTTATGTAACATAATTGAGGAGGATAAGAAACGATGAAAGTATTAAAAAAGTCAATATTAGTTAGTTTGACGTTGATGTTTATATGTGGTTTTGCATTTCCTACTGTAATGACTGGGATAGGTCAATTATTTTTTAATAATAAAGCTAATGGAAGTATGATAACTGTGAATGGAAAAGAAGTAGGTTCAGAGCTTTTAGGTCAAAAATTTACAGATGTTCGTTATTTTCATGGAAGAATTTCAGCTGTAGATTATAATACGTACAAGGATGGGGATAAGATTTCAGTATCTTCTGGGTCTGCAAATCTTGCACCTTCTAATAAGGAGCTAACAGAGAGAATACAAAAGGATTTAGATGCATTTTTGAAGGCTAATCCTGAAGTTAAAAAAGAAGATATTCCAGCGGATTTTTTAACAAGTTCAGGTTCAGGTCTTGACCCACATATAAGTCCAGAAGCTGCAAAGATACAAATACCAGCTATTTCAAAAGCTACAGGCATTAATAAAAGTGATTTAGAACAAATGGTTAAGAATAATACAGAGGAAAGACAACTTGGTGTGTTTGGGAATAGAAGGGTCAATGTGCTGAAACTTAATATTGAAGTTAATAATAAGCTTCATTAGTAGAGAGTTGAAAGTGGAGAGTTAACAAATAAGTTAGCTCTCCACTTTCAATTTTTAATTCTTAACTTAATCAAAAGATGCAATATCAGGAATTACGTGTATTTCTATGTCCTTAGCATGGCGTAAAACTTTTGTCACCGAAGAACCTCTAATTGCCATTTGCCAAAAGGAGCGGTTAGCATGACCAATTATCAGTTGTGTTATATGCTTTTGTGAAGCGAATCTTACTAGCTCTCTAGAAACACTTTTGCCAGATAAGGTTACAGTATCAGCACCAAGTTGCTCAGCTAATTTAAAGTGGCTTTCTAAGATATCTAAATCTTTTTGAGAAGGAGTAGATGCTAAAGCATGAGTACAGTTTACTGTGGCTACAATCCATTCGCATTTATAACGTTTTGCTATTCGTGCGCCTCTTCTTATTAATTTTTTTCCAAAAGGATTAGCACTTACACAAACCATAACCCTTTCGGCAGTATGCCAGTTTTCTCTAATATTATGTTTTTTCATATACGCTTCTAAATCACTATCAACTTCTTCAGCAATTTGCCTTAAAGTTATTTCTCTTAAGGCATTTAAATTGCCACCTCTGAAAAAGTTTTTTAATGCTCTTGCAACATTCTCTTTTTTATAGATATTACCTCTTTTTAATCTAGATTGAAGTGCTGAAGGAGTAATATCAATAACAACGACTTCATCAGCATTTTCAACTATAACATCAGGAATTGTTTCTCTTACTGTCACACCTGTTATTTGTTTTACAACATCATTGAGACTTTCTAAATGTTGAATGTTTAAGGTAGTAACTACATCTATTCCATGTGCGAGTATTTCTAAAACATCTTCATATCTTTTTTTATTTTTAGAGCCCGGCGCATTAGTATGTGCTAATTCGTCTATAAGTGCTATTTTAGGTTTACGCTTTAACACCTCATCTACATCAAGTTCTTCTAAAATCATATTATTGTAGTTTATTTTTTTTCTAGGTAATATTTCAAGAGAGCCTACTTGAGAATTAGTCTCGATTCTTCCGTGGCCTTCAAGATAGCCTATAACAATATCTTGTCTTCTGCTGAGCATTCTATTAGCTTCATTAAGCATAGAATACGTTTTTCCAACACCGGGAGCATAGCCTAAAAATATTTTCAAATGCCCTTTTTGGGCTTCTTTTTTTACTGCTCTGAATGCCTCTTCTGGTGTAGTTCGTTTAAAAGAATTATTACTCATTTATATCAATCCTTTATTTGTAAGATTTTATTTATTCAAGTAAAAGGTTATAAATTTTAAACATACATTCATTATACAAGTATTTCATATTTTTTGAAAATTACACATTTACATTATAGAGAATACAAAAAGCATTGAAATATCACAGTTCATGAAAAAAATTAATGTTAGATCATAAAATCTTAACATAATCTTTATACGACGCGATTTATCTTTATATTTTGCTAACACCATATTTATAGTGATTCTGATAAAATATAATTATGAAAGATTGAGTCAAAGAATAACTTGAGGTGATTATATGTTAACAAGTGGTAATGAAGAAAGTTCTTTTCAACATAACATAAAACAAGCTATTGGTGCAATAAAATCAAAAAAATATGATTTAGCACGAAAGCATTTATATGCAGCAATGATTGAAAATGACCATTCAGCAGAAGTTTACAATTTACTAGGAGTTATTTCTGAATATAAAGGTGATGAACTTTTGGCATGTAAACATTATAGAGCGGCATACGTATTTGATCCAACTTGTAAATCAGCAGATAAAAATTTAGAAAGATTAACTTCATTTTTTTATAGATTTAATGAAGCTAGTATAGATTATGGAGATAATATGGCAAAATAACATAAGAAATCATAATTTCTTTAGTACATTGCAATGCATGTTGGAAATCTAAAGAATAGCAGGAAAGTCTAAAGTCAGTGTGGTATTAGTTTTCTATAATTAAAGAGATAGTTAAAGTCATTAATTAACGACTTCAGAAAGAGATTTTTACTCTTCCTGAAGTTTTTTTATTT
>JAJXYA010000385.1 GCA_021780795.1 Bacillota bacterium
TTTAGCATATTTTCTTATGCTAAAGAGACAGCCACATATTTTATTTCTATTTTTTTAAAAGTTTTGTTAATGCGTAACCAAGTCCTAATACAATAGCTCCAATTATAGCGGCTATAAAAATGCTTTTAAGTAGTTTAAACACAAAGTTGATTATTATTAAGATTATAATTATAGCTAGTATATAACGAATTATCTTCATCTTTTGCCATCCTCCTTAATATTTAATCTTTCTAAAACTATATTATAGCCTTCAGCACCATAATTAAGACACTTGTTAACCCTGCTTATAGTTGCAGTACTTGCACCTGTTGTTTCTCCGATATCCGTATATGTATGCTTTTGAAGTAGCATTTTAGCTACCTGTAGCCTTTGCTCAATTGCTTTAATTTCATTGATTGTACAAATATCTTCAAAAAATCTATAGCATTCTTCTCTATTTTTTAAAGTCAATATGGCATCAAACAAAAAATCCATTTGTTCATTTTCAAGTTTTGATTTGAAATCCGACATGTTTTTCATCCCCTTTATTACACTTACTAAATTTTATCATTGTATTGATATAAATACTATAATAATTTTAAAAAAACAAAAACAGCCCTTTGGGGAAGAGCTGTTTTAAATAATAAATAAAAAGGGGGCTTAATTCCTTTTATTTATCTCACTTGACAATTATATAAAATTAACAAAAATAATGCAAGTATTTTTTGCAATTATTAAAAAATAAAATAAAAACAGCCCGAAAATTATCACTTTAATAATTCTATTTCCTTTTCATTTAATTCTCTATACTCTCCTTCTTTTAGAGAGCTATCTAGATTTATTAAACCAAAGCTTATCCTCTTTAAATAAACTACTTCCTTATTTCTGCTTAAAAACATTCTTTTAACTTGATGAAACTTTCCTTCTTGAATAGTAACCTTAACAGATGAACCATTTTCATCACTTTTAATAACTTCAAGCAAGGCTGGCATACACTTATAGCCGTCATCAAGCACTATCCCCTCTTTAAATGCGTAGATGTCTTCCTCATCTACTTGCCTATTTATTTCTGCATAGTAAACCTTATCCACATGCCATTTTGGAGAAATTAATTTATGATTTAGTTCTCCGTCATTAGTTAAAATAAGGAGTCCTACCGTATCTTTATCCAGTCTTCCTACTGGAAAAGGCTCAAAACTTTTATGGTATTCACTTAACAAATCTATTACCGTTTTATCATAATTGTCGAAGGTTGCTGAAACCGTTCCTTTTGGCTTATTCATAAGCAAATAAATAAATTTTCTGTAATTAATAGCTTCACCATTAATTTTTATTTCATTTATTTTGACATCAACCTGTATATCACTGGATTTAATCTTTTTTCCATCCACTTCTACATAGCCACTTTTTATTAATTTTTTAACATCTTTTCTAGAGCCATAGCCTGAATTGGATATTACCTTATCTAGTCTCTCCAAAGTTTTTTCATTCCTTTATATTTTTTTAACCTTCCACGTAAAATTAAAGATGAATAGTGAAATTCACTATCCATCAATATTAAACTAATTTACTCATATTATTGTAATAGGAAGATACTTTACTTACATAATCTCTAGTTTCACTTGGAAGCTTTTCCATATCTCCTCCGCTGTTTTGAACAGCACCTGGCCCTGCATTATAAGCTGCAATTGCTAATTTATTACTTCCAAATGTATCTAATAGACTTTTTAAATATTTAGTTCCTCCATCTATATTTTGATTTATATCATATGGATTTGTTACTCCTAATTCGCTTGCTGTTCCTGGCATAAGCTGCATCAAACCCATAGCTCCTGCACTTGAAGTAGCATCAGGATTAAAATCAGATTCCTGCTCCATTACTGACATAATTAAATTTTTATCTACACCATATTTTTGGGATGCGTTATTCACAGCTTGATCAATTGCTGAATTTCCCGAACTAAAATTGCTATTACTAGCATTTGAAGAACCATTGTTGTAGGTTAACGGTCCTAAATAATTGTTACCAGACAAATTTAAGTTTCCTAAGGATTGTAATTCGCTTAAGGCTCCTAAATTGTTTAAACCATCTAATCCACTAGTACTACTTGAGCTATTCAACCCATTCAAGGCACTAAGACCATTTAAACTATTTAATCCGCTTGTGCTATTTAAGCCACTAAGAGCACTTAAACCGCTAAGACTGCTCAAAGAACTTAGATCGCTTGAACCGCTTGAATTACTTGAGCTTCCATCAAGACCACTACCTAAAACACTAAGCAATGCTGTCTCAGCACTATTTGGTGTAGAATTTCCATTTTGAGATGAAGCTACTAACCCTTGTAAAATCGTATCAAAAGCACCAAGCTGATCGGTACTACCAAAATCGCTGCTTGAACTATCATCGGAACCTCCGATCATGCCTTCATTTCCAATTGAATTTAAAACTGAAGCCATAAGCTCGTATTGAAGTGAACTGCTAATTCCATTAGTAGACATTGAACCACCTCTTATTTTCGTTTTATGCTATATCGATTATTATACAACTTTATAA
>JAJXYA010000134.1 GCA_021780795.1 Bacillota bacterium
CCAAAGTATCCTCTTGCAACCGCATTTGTTAATAATTCTTCAGGGAAAGAGGTGTCTATCTCTTTTTCTGCAATATCATTTTCACTCATACAACAAATAAAAAACCCAAGTTTCTTCTTTTTTAATGCACTGATATTCTTTAAACAAAATTGCTTTACTTCCTTTTGAATTTTTCCAATGTAAACTGATCCGCCGATAATAATATTATCAAACAAAGCTAATTCTGGTACACGTTCCTTTTTTATATCTACAATTTTCACTTCTCCATTAAGTTTATCCATTAAAAGTCTGCTACATTTTTCTGTACAGCCATGTTTAGATGCGTAAATAATAAGTGTTTTCATACTTGCATACCCCCATTTATTTTAATAACCCATTAATAAGAATTTCAAAATGATGATTTATTAGTCTCTCCTTTTGCTGCTTAGTAATATTTTTTTCTAATACTAATCTGGAAAGAAGCCCATGAGTTGATGTCCATAATATTTGTGCAGTAAGCTCTATATCCATTTTTCTGAACTTGTTTTTCTCAATGCCTAGTTCTACTAGCGTGCTGAGCCCTTGTATGCTTTTCCTTTCTTTTGAAACACCTTCTTGAAGCATGTTTACTTTCTCCTGTATAGCTTCGATATCATTCATTAAAATAGCCCTAAATTGTTGTGGAGTTTCTAGCATAAGCTCAATATAAGACCTTAGCCCATTTACTATTGCCTTGTCTGGATTTTCAGTATCTACAGGAAGTTCACTTATATTTTTTATTATGTTTCCATACCCTTCTTCTACAACAAAGGCTACTATTTCAGCTTTATCTTTAAAATAGTGGTAAATAATTCCTGGAGAATACTCAATTCTACTAGCAATTTTGCGAATAGATAAATTTTCATAACCCTCTTCTACTAATATGTCATTTGTAGCATCTATTATTTTTTTTCTTATAAGCTCTTTCTCTAGTTGTCTTCTTTCGGTAATTCCCATAATTCCTCCAATATCTAAGGTTGTATTAATCATTGTAATTATATTAAACAGTGTTTAATATAATGTTACCATTATTATCTATATAAGTAAATAGGGTGAAATACATAATTTTTATAATAATAGAGCCTCCCCTATTGCTAGGAAAGGCTTTTATAAATAGTTTAACGTATAAAATTTGTAAATACTTTCTTGTTTATTTGTGGTTCCACTACCTTACCTTTACCGAACTCTACCAGTTTCATTAACCATGCCATGTTTTCGCCCAGGGTTTTCATTATTTGAACCCCTTCTGCATCTTCATTAACTTCGCCTGGCTTTAATCCATGAATAACATTCCAGTAATTAGATGTAGGCATTAGCATTTCTGAGTAATTTATATAATGATTTAACTGATCAAAAGTTGTAACACCACCTGAACGCCTTACTGCTACAACTGCCGCGCCTACCTTATGTCTAAGCATAGACTTGTTCACACCTGTAACGTAAAACGCTCTGTCCAAAAAGGCTTTCATTGTAGCCCCCATAGATGAATAATGTACAGGTGAGCCTAAAATTATACCATCAGCCTCTTTCATCTTCTGAATCCAGTCATTTACAGAGTCTCCTGGTAAAACACACTTTTCATTTTGATTTCTAACACAACCGTTGCAAGCCATACATCCTCTTACTATCTCACTACCTACATGGATAATTTCAACTTCTATATTTTGTTTTTCTAGTTCTTCCGCAACTAATTTTAAAGAATGATAAGTGTTTCCTTCTTTTTTAGGGCTGCCGTTAAAAGCAATAACTTTCATTTATATTCCTCCTCTTATTCCTCTTGGGTAAATAGCATCTAAACTTAGTATAAATTACCCTAAATAAGCTTGCAAGTATGCACTTTTTTGTAGGGTAAGTTACCTATAGGTAAGTATGCAATTGTCAAATAATAAAAATGAGCCATAAAGGAACTAAAGCCCATTTACAGCTCACAAATATATCAATATTTTTATTGAAATTACACTGGGAATCTATATCATTATTTTACATATATTATTTGTGAATTCTACTGGATCACTAATGGGTAATCCTTCTATAAGCAAGGCTTGATTATATAGTATATTGGTATATAAGTTGACCTTATCTTTATCATTTCCGTAGGCTTCCTTAAGTGCTCTAAACATATCATGGTTTATGTTTATTTCTAAAACTTTATCTGCCTTTATATTTTCATTGTTAGGCATAGCACTTAATATTTTTTCCATTTCTATTGTAAGATCGCCCTCATTTGATAGACATACTGGATAGTTCTTCAATCTCTTTGATGCCCTAACAGCCTTTACCTTACCTGATAAAACACTGCTCATATGTTCAAATAGGTCTTTAGTATCATTATCATTCAAATTAGAAGAATCTTCTTTTTCCTCTACTTCTATACCTAAATCACCACTTGATACAGATTTAAATTCTTTCTCTTTATATGACATTATCATTCTTATTGCAAATTCGTCTACATCGTCAGTAAAGTACAGAATTTCAAATCCTTTATCTGATACCATTTCAATCTGTGGCAAT
>JAJXYA010000282.1 GCA_021780795.1 Bacillota bacterium
TCTACCTTTGAAATTGTAATCTTTTCTACTCTATTAGTACCTTCTATATTAGTAACAGTATGCCCTACATACAGCGGTATATTAAAATCCTTTAAGCATTGAACTATATTTCTATTTAATCCGTTTGAAAAAGGCATAAGCTCAACTACCGCCTTAACCTCAGCCCCTTCTAAAGTCATCCTCCTAGCCATTATTAGTCCGATGTCACCAGAGCCTAAAATCAGTACCTTTTTCCCAACCATATATCCTTCAAGGTTTATATACCTTTGAGCCATCCCAGCTGTATATATACCAGCTCCTCTAAAGCCAGGCAGACTTATTGCTCCCCTTGCCCTTTCTCTGCAGCCCATTGCAAGTATCACAGCTTTAGCTTCAATTTCTTTATAACCTTCTACAGAATTTACATAGCTTACAACTTTGTTATCACTTATATTTAATACCATAGTATCAAGCTTTATTTCAATTTTTGTATCTTTTATTAAATCTATAAATTTACCAGCGTATTCTGGTCCAGTTAATTCTTCTTTAAAATAATGAAGACCAAAACCGTTATGAATACACTGATTAAGTATTCCGCCAAGTTCAATATCTCTTTCGATAATAACAATTTTTTCTGTTCCAGCTTTATATGCTTCAAGAGCTGCGGCAAGTCCAGCTGGGCCACCGCCTATTACAACTAAATCATACAACAAAATCGCCTCCAATTTAATGTTTTAAACAATAATATTTGAACCAAGCTTATCCATAACTATATCTTCCATATTGGTATGCAGCTCTCTTGCTAATATTTCATGAATTTTAATAGTGCAAAAACCACCTTGGCACCTACCCATCCCAGTTCTACACCTTTTTTTTACACCATCAATTGTTGTTGCTCCAGCTGGTCTGTTTATACTATCGACTATTTCTCCTTCAGTTATACCTTCACATCTGCATATTATTCTGCCATACCTAGCGTTATTTTTAATTAATTCATTTTTTTGTTCAATGGATAATGACATAAAATTTATTTTCTTTCTTTCACCTTTAAAATCTATCTTTTTAGTCAATTTTAGGCCAGTTTTTTTAAGTATATCTGGCATATCTTCTGCTATTGCTAAGGATGAGGTTAAGCCAGGAGATTTCATCCCAATACAATTTATAAAACCTTTAACATCTTTTGCTTCTCCAATTTCAAAATCTTCTTGATCTACTAAATAAGATCTTATTCCAGCAAAATTTCTTATATTTTTAGAAAAATCTAAAGTTTTAACCGATTTATTTGCTTTTGATCTTATAAAATGCATAGCCTCTAAAGTAGTATTAACATCTTCTCTGTCATTACTATTTTCAGCATTTGGTCCCACGATCAAATTACCATGAACCGTTGGAGAAACTAATATCCCTTTTCCTTTTTTTGTTGGACATTGAAATATTACATGACTAACCCTTAAACCTTCACTTTTATCCATTAAGAAATATTGACCTTTTACAGGTATTATATCTTTTCTATTATTTGAAACCATATTATTTATATAATCACCATAAACACCAGCAGCATTTATAATTGTTTTAGCCAGAATTTTTTTGCTTTCATTAATTTCTATGTCAAAATAATCTTCATATTTTTTTAGTGCTGTAACCTTTGAATTCAATTTTAGCTTTGCACCATTTTGAACAGCATTTTCAACTAAAGCTATTGTAAGCTCTATAGGATCAACAATTCCTACAGTAGGGGAATATAACGCGGCTTTTACATCATTGTTTATATCTTTTTCTATTTTTAATATTTCAGCTTTATCAATTATTTTTAATCCTTTTACTCCATTTCTTTTTCCGTTTTCCAAAAGACTATTTAAAATTTTAACTTCTTCATCTTCAAAGGCTAATACTAAGGCTCCATTATTTTTATAAGGTACTGAAAGCTCCTTGCATATTTCTTCAAACATTTCATTTCCTCTAACATTATACTTTGCCATAAGTGTTTCGCATTTAGGATCGTAGCCTCCATGTACAATGGCACTGTTTGCCTTGCTTGTGCCGTTGGAAACATCATTTTCTTTTTCTAAAATCACAATATTTATATTATATTTTGATAACTCTCTCGCTATAGCTGCTCCTATAATCCCAGCACCAATTATTGCTACATCATACATTTTTACACCCCCATATTTAAATAAAAAATACCATAAAATTTTACTGGTTTAAATTCTATGGTATCCTTTTTAAACTTTTAACTATTCTTCAATCGCACGTCTTAATGCTTCTTGATGACGACGAACTTGCTCTATACTATCTACTTCAAAAGCATCGTTAAGCATTCTATTTCCTTCGTATTCTGTTGAAAGGAATCCTTTGTATCCTGCTTTTTTATATGCTTCTACTACTTCTTTTATTGGAATGGATGTTTCTTCATAATTTTCATTTAATTCATAACATTTTGCATGGGTGTGGTAAATATATTTTATGTTATCTATTATATCTTTTGGATCACACCAAGTGTAATTAAAGGATGCACCAGCATAATCAAAGTCTGCTTTGC
>JAJXYA010000162.1 GCA_021780795.1 Bacillota bacterium
TGTCTCTATTCCAAGTTCATATATCTTTTTGCTTGATGCTGCTGATAGTTTAACACTAAATCCTAAACTAGTTAAAAGAGTAAACCAAAATGGATAATTCTCATACATATTAAGAACTCTTGGAATTCCCACACTACCCCTTACTGCCTGCTCCTGACTTAGTGGTTTATAACCAAAAATTCTTTTGTACTTGTATTCATAGATATTAGGAATATCATCTTTTGTTTTTTCAATGCCAAGTGCTCTTTCGCATCGATTGCCAGTTATAAGTTCCTTACCATCATTAAATTTATTTATAGTTAATAAGCAGTTATTACCGCATAGTCCACATCTTTTCATTCCAGTAGTATATTCAAAGTTTTCAATATCTTTTACATTTAAAAGTTTACTTAATGCTCCACTTTTATATCTTTCCTTAGCTATTAAAGCTGCTCCAAAGGCTCCCATGAGTCCAGCTATATCCGGTCTTACTACTTCTCTTCCAGAAATAATTTCAAAACTTCGAAGCACTGCGTCATTGTAAAAAGTGCCTCCCTGTACTATTATGTTTTTTCCCATTTCCTCAGGGTTTCTAATTTTAATTACTTTAAATAATGCATTTTTTATTACTGAATAAGCGAGTCCTGATGATATCTCCCCAATAGTAGCTCCCTCTGTTTGAGCTTGTTTAACTCTAGAGTTCATAAACACAGTGCATCTAGATCCTAGATCCACAGGCTTTTTAGCTAATAAAGCACCCTTGGCAAATTCATCTATATTAAAGTTTAATGAATTGGCAAAAGTCTCAATAAAGGAACCACATCCTGAGGAACATGCCTCATTAAGCATGATACTATCTATAACGCCATCCTTTACTTTAAGACATTTCATATCTTGTCCACCAATATCTAAAATAAAATCAACACCCGGCATGAAAAATTCTGCGGCCTTATAATGTGCAATAGTTTCTATCTCACCACTGTCCACTGATAGACCTGCCATCAAAAGAGCTTCCCCATATCCAGTTACGGTAGAATTGACTATTTGCACTTCCACAGGTATCATGCTATATATTTCCTTTAAGACCTTAATAGTAGATTTTATAGGATTTCCTTCATTACTTCCATAATAACTATAGAGTATTGTTCCTTCTTCATCAATAACTACTGCCTTAGTAGTAGTAGACCCGGCATCAATTCCAAGAAAACATTTACCTTTATGTTTTTTTATATCCTTCCTCTTTGCTTTGTTCTGACTATGCCTTTGCTTAAACTCCTGTAATTCACTTTCACTGAAAAATAACGGTCTTAATCTTTCGACTTCGCCATCTGATGATTGCGCCAGAAGTGGAAGTTTTTGCTTTAGTTTTTCAAAGCTCATTACTTTTTCATCTTTTGAATCCAAAGCTGTTCCCATAGCCACAAATAAATGTGTGTTTTGTGGAAATATAATCTCCTCTTTCTTTAAATTTAGAGTTTCAATAAATCTATTTCTTAGTTCTGATAAAAAATAAAGGGGACCACCTAAAAAAGCAACCTTACCTCTTATTGGCTTTCCAGCAGCAAGCCCACTTATTGTTTGATTTACAACTGCTTGAAATATTGAAGCTGCAATATCCTCTTTAGCTGCCCCTTCATTTAGAAGTGGTTGTATATCCGTTTTTGCAAAAACTCCACATCTTGAGGCAATTGGATATATAACTTTATGATGTTTTGCTAACTCATTAAGTCCTATTGCATCTACCCCAAGAAGCGAAGCCATCTGATCAATAAATGCTCCAGTTCCGCCTGCACAAGTACCATTCATTCTTTGATCTATGGTGCCATGGAAGTAGGTTATTTTGGCATCTTCACCGCCTAATTCAATAGCTACATCAGTGTCAGGAATAAATTTTTCAACTGTCTTCGTTGCAGCGATTACCTCTTGAACAAATGTGACTTCAATCCACTTTGAAATTGAAAGTCCTGCAGATCCAGTTACTTTAATTGTAATATTTGCATCACTATAAGTCAGATATGCTTCTTCTATTAATTTTTTAACAGTGGCTTTAACATCTGAATAATGTCTTAAATATCTACTATATATAATTTTATTATTTTTGTTCAATATAACTAATTTTACTGTAGTTGAACCTACATCCAAACCTAAATGTATTATATCTTTCATATTAAACATAGCTTTTAAAGGCTATATACCTCCCTTTCCAATCACACTAATAATATTTTTATAATTTTTCTGCATTTTTATAAATTTTATTAATTTCATCCTTTGAAATAAAGGCTGATAATAGATATGCAATTATTATGATTCCTGGTATATCAATTAATAATCTTGTTATCGCAAACTTACTTCCAAGTGCAGAAACCTCAAACAGGAACATTGGTATTTTTGTTGTAGACCAGGCTCCTATAAATATAAGGATATTGCTAAACTTTACTCCTTTTTTCATAAAAACTGCTGCCACAGGAAATGCTCCATAAAGTGGTCCTGCTGCTGCTGATCCAAGGATTATTGAAAGTATTATTCCTTTAACTCCA
>JAJXYA010000317.1 GCA_021780795.1 Bacillota bacterium
TTCATCCTTTGTTGTTATTACATCGCCTATAGCTTTGCCAGTGGCTTTATCGAAAAATCTCCATAGTTCTTTATATCCTGGATTAGTTATTTTACTAACATTTTCACTAAGTTTAATTTTAGGAATTACTTTTCCTGCTTCTTCAATAGCAACAAGCTTGTATACACCTCCAAAAACAGGCTCTGATTTGGAGGTTATTAATCTTTCTCCTACTCCAAATAAGTCAACCTTTGCACCTTGAACAATTAAATCTCTTATTATATATTCATCTAAAGAATTTGAAGCAACTATTTTACAATCTTGAAAACCTGCTTCATCCAGCATTTTTCTGGCTACTTTTGATAAGTATGTTATATCTCCACTATCTATCCTAATTCCTTTAGGTCTAAAACCTTTAGTTATTACTTCTTCATTAAATATTTTTATTGCATTTGGAATACCAGACTTGATTACATTATATGTATCAACCAACAACGTACAATTGTCTGGATAAATTTTAGCATAAGCTCTAAAGGCTTCAATTTCAGAATCAAATAATTGAACCCAGCTATGTGCCATTGTTCCTAAAGCTGGTATTCCAAAATCTCTATCTGAAATAGTACAAGCTGTTCCTATGCAGCCTCCTATATAAGCTGCCCTTGCACCAAGCATTGCTCCATCATATCCTTGAGCTCTTCTTGAACCAAATTCCATTACTCCCCTTCCCATAGCTGCTCTTACTATTCTATTAGTTTTTGTAGCTATAAGACTTTGATGATTTATACTTAACAAAACCATAGTTTCTACAAATTGAGCTTCAATTACAGGTCCTCTTACCGTAACAATAGGTTCATTTGGAAAAACTGGAGTTCCTTCATCTACTGCAAAAACATCGCAACTAAATTTGAAGTCAGCTAAATACTTAAGAAATTGTTCACAAAACATATTTTTACTTCTTAAATAATCTATATCTTCTTTTTCGAATTTTAAATTTTTTATATAATCTACAAGCTGTTCAACACCAGCCATTATGGCAAAGCCACCGTCATCTGGAACCTTTCTAAAATACATATCAAAACAGGCAATCTTATCTTTAAAACCATATTCAAAATATCCATTTGCCATTGTTATTTCATAAAAGTCTGTAAGCATTGTTAAATTTAAATTTTTCATTAGAATTCACCCTCAAATTTCTATATTTTTTACTACTTCTATTCCGTTAATCATCATGTTATATAGAGAAAACAAATTCATGATATCTCCATTGTGGACTTCTAAGTCGTAAGTTTCTACTGTATTTATCGGAACAATTATTCTAGATTTTATATTTTTCTTATTAAACCAAGTTTTTAAAGTAAGCGCAAACTGCTGTACACAAATATCTGTGCAATCTCCAGTTACTATAAAATTATTAATACTTTTATTTTCTAACAACCAATTCGTAAATGCATCTTCTAAAAATCCATTGGTGCTATTTTTCTCAATAAGAGTATATCCCCCTATATTTTTTATTTCATTTACAATTTCACTTTCATTAGTCCCTTTTTTGCAGTGAACTGGGTATACTTCAAATTCTGGTGAAGCATCTGTATGACAATCTGCAAAAGCTATTTTTTTTATTTTTAATTCATCACAAGCATTGCTTAATTTAACAATTTCGGGGATTACCCTTTCTACCCTTATACTATGAAGTGGACCTTCATTAACAAAACCGTTTATTATATCTACTATTATTAAAGATGTTTTTTCACTTTCTAAATCTGATAATTTAACTGTGTTTACCTTATTTAACATGTCTGAAATTTGTATAATAATTTTTGTGCCATTTTCAATCAATTTATCATTATTATTTACCATACTTTCTTCACCTCTTAGCTAATAATTGGGGTTGTACTTAAATAATTTTGAAGGCCTATGACCTGCATCTTTTTTGTATTCATTAGTTTCAACAACCAAATCCGCAATTTTTCTTCTAAAATTTGCCTTGAGAAGCTCCTTGTCTAAAATAATTTCATAAACTTGCTGAAGTTCAGTCATTGTAAAAAATTGTGGCATAAGGTTGAATACTATACCAGTATATTCGATTTTATTTCTCAGCCTTTCGATTGCATAATCGATGATCTTACCATGGTCAAAAGCTATACCTTTTGATTCTATTAGTTCCCTTTCTGTTTTAAAGGTCTTTCCATTATAAGTTATAGTCTTTTTTACCATCGCACTTAAATTCTCATTATCTGCTGTTAAACTCAATTTAAAATACTTATGTACGATATAACCACCTTGTATTAATATTTTTTGCTCTTCTATTAATTTTGAAGAAACTGTAAACCATTTAGCCTCTTCTGCATCATCATTTGCCTTAACACTTAGAGTTGTGCTATCTACTAAAGCCATATAAGAAGTACTTATAATTCTTGTTCTAGGATCCCTATGTACATCCCCCCAGCTGTAAAGCTGCTCCATATAAATTCCATCTATGCTTGTCTCTTCCTTAAGTTCTCTAAGTGCAGCTTCTTCTAAACTTTCTTCAAAGAT
>JAJXYA010000289.1 GCA_021780795.1 Bacillota bacterium
GAGATTTTTTATCTTAGCAATAATTTGATTACTCAAAATGCATTTAATTACTAGCTAATTGTTATAACCATAGCAATAATTTGACTTAGGAATGCTGTTTTCAAAAGTTAAAATTTGACGTCCTACAGTGGAGTACTGCACTTATTTTTATTCTTAAATTTTGAATTGCATTGCCATATTACTCTTCGGTATTTGCTTGTAGAGTGCCATACCTTACTTCCATAGAAACTTCCACACTCTCCGCATACAATCTTTCCTGAGAAACAACTACTTCCTGTTTTATATCCTTTTGCTTCTTTCCGTTTCTTTATTTCATGCTGAACTAAATCAAATACTTCAGGAGTTATAATAGCAGGATGACTATTTTCAACATAGTATTGCGGTATCTCACCCTCATTAATTTTCTTTTTCTTTGTTAAAAAATCAACTGTAAAACTTTTTTGGAGAATAGCATCACCTTTATACTTTTCATTTTGAAGTATACTTAATACCGTACTTTGTTGCCATTTCTCCTTACCTCCTGGTGTTGAAATTTTTCTTTCAGTTAAATGTTTTGCTATCAATGATGTAGTTTTACCTTCAAGAAACAATTTATAAATTAATCTTACAATAACAGCTTCTTTCTCAACAATTTTAGGTATTCCATCCTCACCTTTTTCATAGCCTAAAAACCGCTTATATGGTAAACTTACTTTGCCATCTGCAAACCGCTTTCTCTGCCCCCACGTAACATTTTCTGAAATCGATCTGGACTCCTCTTGAGCTAATGAACTCATTATCGTAATTAGTAATTCTCCTTTGCTATCCAAGGTATATATATTTTCCTTTTCAAAGTACACTTCAACACCTTTTTCTTTGAGTTGTCTAACAGTGGTAAGTGTATCAACTGTATTTCTAGCAAAACGGCTAACTGACTTAGTTATTATTAAATCAATCTTCCCATTTAATGCATCTTTAATCATCCTATTAAACCCATCTCGCTTTTTTGTGGTTGTAGCTGAAATTCCTTCATCTGCATATACTTCAACAAACGTCCATTCTGGATTAGATTTTATATGATTTGTATAATAATCTCTTTGAGCTTCAAAACTAGAAAGCTGTTCATCATTGTCTGTTGAAACCCTTGCATAGGCAGCCACTCTCTTTAAAGCAACTCTTCTCGTAGTCACTTCTGCAAAACGACCAACTGTTGCAGGTATCACTCTCACTGTAACCCCTCTTTCAGCTGACAATGCAACCTCCTCCTCTCTTTAAGCTTTTTCCAATTATTTAAGTTTTAGATTCATGAATCATAACGCCACTCTTTTTTTATATTAGTACCATCGTGAAATACAAAAATTAATTTGTTATGTTCAGGTACGTTTATTTCCTTAATCCCTTCTTTAAAAACATCTTCATCAAATTTAGTAAGTCCTAATACTTCTTCAGTTAACTTATACAAAATATCTTCTGGAATCTGCTTTGAAGGACAACTATCTTTTCCATATTTTAAATATGTTGAGCAATTCCAAGAAATCTTTCCTTTTCTATTTTTATGCCTGTATTTCTTCCCACATATACCGCATACAATTTTACTGCTAAAAGGATATTTATATATTCCACTTTTCCCCAAACAATGTTCTCTGTTCCTTTGTAGAATTTCTTGTGCTTTTTCAAAAGTATCTATATTAACAATTGCTGGATGAGTGCCTTCTGCATAATATTTAGGAAGATTTCCATTATTCCAAACCAAATTCTTCGTTAAATGATCTTTCACAAATTTTTTCTGAAGCAGAGCATTTCCTGTATATTTTTCATTTTTTATTATTTCAATAACTCTTTCAGAGTTCCATTTGCCACCCCTTAATTTTGAGACATCCATATTTCTTAACTTTTTAGCAATTGAAGTACATCCCATACCATTTAAATAATCATTAAATATCATTCGAACGATTCCTGCTTCTGATTCTTTTATTTCAATTTTCCCTTTATTAATTTTATATCCATACATAAATCTTAAGTTAATAAGTTCTCCATTAGCAAAACCTTTTCTAATCCTCCACTTACAATTTTCACTTACAGATCTACTTTCCTCTTGAGCAAAAGAAGCGAGGATAGAAAGCATAAGCTCACCATCCCCGCTAAGACTGTGTATATTCTCTTTTTCAAAATAAACATCAATATTTATATTCTTTAATTCTCTTACTGTTTCTAGCATTGTTACAGTATTTCTTGCTAACCTTGAGATTGTAGCATTGCATCCTTTCCACTTGATACCCTTGCATAAGCTGCTACACGTTTTTTAGAAGGCATCTTTTGCACTAAAGGTTCTATTCTTCTAATGTTTCGTGCCATTATATCACCCCTTCAGCTACCTATGTTAACTCTGTTTTTGATACATATCAAGTGATTTAGGGCCTATAACCCACCAATAACAGGATTATATTTTTTTATTAAAATCCTATCTATTTTCTTATATTCCTGTTCAGTTATAAGCTTTTTTAAAAGCATAGATTTAGCTATAGCAATTGAT
>JAJXYA010000455.1 GCA_021780795.1 Bacillota bacterium
ATATGTAAGTGATGATATTGCTTCTTGGGTACTTGTTCATAAGGATGATTCAATGGGAATAATGTATACAAAGGAAGAATACCGAAAGAAGGGGTATGCAGTTGATGCCACTATAGACCTTGCTTCAAAAATTATAAATCTCGGAAAAATTCCCTTTCTTCAAATAGTTGCAAGTAACACAATGTCTCCTGGCCTTGCCACACATTGTAATTTTGTAAAGCATGGTAATGCAGATTGGTTTGGCATAATTGCGGGATTACCACAGGAACTCATAGATGCTAATAACAATAGCAAAATTAATCATCTTAAGACTATTGAAGGTTTTGATTATTTGAAAGATAAAAAACTTAATTATATGTATCTTCCAATGTACTGTTTTAAAGATCAATATGAAAAAACTCAAGGATTTAGCATTAATAAAGTAGTTGATGTGGAAATGATAAATATGTGGTGTGAAACATTTGTAGCTGGTATTGATTTAAAAGAGGAGGCAAAAGAAGACTTTAAAGAGATAGTTTGTAGAGCCGTTTCCAATAGTGAAAATTGCTATACTCTTTATATTGGAATGTTAAATGGTAAGCCAGTGTCTACAACTGCTTTTCATAAATTAGATGATGAGGTACAAGGATTATATTTTACAACTGTTAAAGATGAAAGTAGTAGAAACGAAATTAGAAAGGCTACAATTATTGAAGCTATCAAGAGTGAAAAAAATGATCGTTTAGAATTCGTATTAATTCAAAGCACTGAAGAATATGTTGAGGTCATTGAGAAAATGGGATTTGTACACAGTCATTATTAATAATTTGGGAAAATAACTAAAGTGAATGAATTAGAGGCAATAATTACAAGCTACCATATAATTATTGCCTTAATATTTTAACACAAAATAAAGAATAGAAGTCAGAAAACCTTTGTAAATGTATTATAGGTGTTTTGGCTTTTACTTTATTTTTTTGCGCAAAATATTTTTTTTATCTATGAAGTTTTTTATGCCAGTTACCTTAACAGGTGCGAAGTATTCCAATGACTGCTATAAAATACTTTAGCAATTTGCCACACAATTGCCACAAACTTATTTTATAATACAAATTGAATCAAAACTAAAATTCATACAAGAAATATCTTATATTAAGGTAAGGTGAAATAATGAAAAAATTTAATTTCTTAAATAATGCAGCAACGTCTTTACTTGTGGTTAGCATGTCCTTATTCTTGTTTACAGGTTGCCAGAGTAAAAATACTCAAAATACTTCAGATAAAACAGCAAAAGTAAATTTTAATGCTGAAGATATGAAGAAAAAAATGCAAGACAATATCAATTCAGTTGTTGCAGATGGAACGATAAACCAAAGTCAAGCTGATAAGGTTTTAGAAGCCCTTTCAACAAACAAAATGTTTAGTGGCCAAAGAAAACCACAAAGTGGACAACCTAATAATCAACAGAATTATCAGTCTAATAATCAGCAAACGGGTCAGTCAAATAGTAATGGAAGCAATAATCCAAACAGGCAAAGGGCTAATCCTTTAAGTAAATTAGTTACCGATGGTGTTATTACACAGGAGCAGGCTGATGCAATAATGCAAAAGGTAAGAGGAAACTTTGGTCGTCCTCAAGGTAATTAAACTTATAGACCATAATTGTTAACTATTGAAGAAGAAGAAAAAAATTAGACATTGTTAGATTAAAAAAATCTAGTTTTTTATAAAATATGAAGGAGAGATATTTATGCAAATAAATCAGATATCCCAATTAACGCAACTTAACAATTTAAAGGGTGCTACAGGTGTTGATAGCACTACTCCTGTTGATAGTAATACTTCCTCATTTACAATGATGCTTGAGGAAATGATGAAAAACATGTCAAATCAAAGTGCAACTGATTCTTCAAGTTCTAATGATCTTGCTAACACTTTGATTTCTAGTATTGCTAGTGAAAAACAAAATAGCACTGTAAGTGGTCTAGATAATTTGACCTTACAATCTCAAAGATTAACACAAATGATGCAAATATTATCTATGGAAAATTCATCTTCAAATTCAATAGGTAGTGATATTACTAGTGATGATAGTACGAATAATATTTCAGAAGACAAAAGTAACACGTCTCAGATGCTGGAGGAAATGCTAAAAACTATGATACAAGATAACAATAATACCAATACCAATACCAATAGTAATAACAATTGGCCAGCTGGTATTCCACTAGATTAACTATTACTTCAGAACATAATAGAGGTCTGATTTAATCATTAACTAGAAAATGTCAAGAAAAGATTGGAAATTTTATTTCCAATCTTTCTTGCTTTAGACTTTATATTAAGAACTACTAGCCAAGGCTATTTTTCTTCCAAGAATCTTTAAGTGAAACAATTCTATTAAAGACTAGTCTATCAGAAGTGCTATATTTATTATCCACACAAAAATATCCAGTTCTAATAAATTGATATTTGCTTTCTATAGGAGCATCCTTTAAACAAGGTTCAACATAGCAATTTTTAAGAGTGATTAAAGAATTTGGATTAAGCTTTTCTTCCCAAGTTTTTGTAGAGTCCTTTAGTAGAGTTTCATCTTCAAATAGCTTATCGTAAAGGTGAACTTCAGCACTAACTGCAGTTGCAGCATTTACCCAATGTATTGTTCCTTTTACCTTGCGACCTTCAAAGCCCGAACCGCTTTTCGTTGCAATATCATAAGTGCAGTGAAGCTCAAGGATTTCTCCAGTTGATGCATCTTTAATAACTTCCTTACATTTTATAAAATATGCTCCCTTCAAACGGACTTCTTTTCCTGGGGATAATCTATGAAAGCCTTTAACTGGTTCTTCCATAAAGTCATCTTTTTCGATATATAGAGTTCTTGAAAATTCAATGGCCCTAGTTCCCATATCTGGGCTTTGAGGGTTGTTTTCAATGTCAAGTAGCTCACTTTCGTTCTCAGCATAGTTTGTAATAACAACCTTAAGGGGGTTTAAAACTGCCATAACGCAAGGTGCCTTAAGCTTTAAATCATCTCTTAAACTATGGTCAAGCATCGAGATATCAACAGTACTTTCATTTTTAGCAACTCCTATAGCAGAAAGAAAAGCAGCAATACTTTCAGGTGTAAAGCCTCTTCTTCTTAGTCCTTTTAAGGTTGGAAGTCTTGGATCATCCCAACCATCAACATAATTACCAAAGACTAGCTCTTTTAAATATCTTTTGCTAGTTACTACACCTGTTAAATTTAATCTCCCAAACTCTCTTTGCTTTGGTGGCTCATTAATGTTCAATTCATTTAGAACCCATTCATATAAAGGTCTGTGATTTCTAAATTCTATGGAGCAAAGTGAATGAGTAACGCCTTCAATATAGTCTTGAAGTGGGTGAGCATAGTCATACATTGGATATATACACCATTCATTTCCAGTTCTATAATGCTCGGTATGAATTATTCTGTAAATAACAGGATCTCTCATGTTTATATTAGGAGAGGCCATATCAATTTTTGCTCTTAATACTTTTGAACCATTAGGAAATTCACCTTTTTTCATCATCTCAAATAACTCAAGGTTTTCCTCAACAGTTCTATTTCTATAAGGACTATTTGTGCCGCCTTCCGTTAAAGTACCTCTGTATTCTCTTGTTTCACTAGCTGAAAGGTCACAAACATAGGCTTTGCCTTTTTTTATAAGATCCATAGCATAATTGTATATTTCTCTTGAATAATCAGAACCATAAAAGATTCTATCCTCAGGATCAAAGCCTATCCATTTCATATCTTCAATAATAGAATTTACATATTCGATATCTTCTTTTAGAGGGTTAGTATCATCAAAGCGCAAATTAAATTTGCCCTTATATTTTTTAGCAATTCCATAGTTTATATTAATGGCATAAGCGCTTCCAATATGGAGATATCCATTAGGTTCAGGAGGAAATCTGGTACAAATATTTCGAGTAAAGTTATTGTTTTCTAAATCCTCATCAACTACTTTTTGTAAAAAATTTGTGTTATTGTCTTCTGTATAGTTTGAATCTAAATTAATCATAGTAATACCTCCAATTTTTTAAAATTATTTAAACTTAGTCATCATCTTCAAAGCTATAACATTATGACTTCAGAAGGTGATTTAAACTCCACTTATAAAAGTGGGAAACTTTGCTTTCTAAATGTCGTCAAATAAATCTTTATAAAATAAAAAACTCTCACCCCCAAGACTGATTAAGTCTTGGGGACGAGAGTTATAATCACGTGGTGCCACCCCAGTTTATCAATATGTTTCCACATTGAACTCTTTGAATACGGCATTATAAAGATGCTTATATCCTAGCTCTATAACAGGAGCTCCTGTTGCAGCCTCCCCACAAATCATCATCTGCGATGCTGAAATATTAACGACTTCATAAGGATATTTAGTTCCTTACCTATAGCTGAAGGCGGGTTTCCTTCTGAAATGTCGTTAAAAGGATCGGTACAAGGCTCAGAGGCTTGTTTCAATAAATAATTTTTTGCTCTTTTTCAGCTACCAGAGCTCTCTGTAAAAAAATAGATTTATTTACTCTTCTCGTCATTGCCAGTTAATATGTTTGTTTTATTTATTATAATATGCTATTCATTATATTCTGTCAATAGGAAAAGGGTAAACATTAGAATTTTAGAATATAGTTTGTAGTTGCATATTCTTCTCTCTTGACAATAAATGAATGGTCATTTATTATAGAATATAATAGAGGTGATCAAATGAGAAAAAAAGATGATGAAAAAGAAAAAAGTATAAAAGAAGCAGTTGTTAAGCTAATACTTGAATTAGGTTTTCATGGTACTTCTATTTCAAAGATTGCTAAAGAGGCAGGAGTGTCCCCAGCCACTGTTTATATTTATTATGAGAATAAAGAGATTATGCTACAGGATATATATCATGAGTATTCTGAAGAGATTTTTGATTATTTACTTAGTAAGATTTATAAGGATATGGATGGACATGAACTTATCGAAATACTTGCTAGAGGATATTATACTTACATCCAAGAACATGGAGAAATATTTCATTTTGTAGATCAATTCTCAAGTTGTCCAGCGTTAGCCAGTCAATGTTCAGAAATGAAAGGTATACAAAATTTAAATAATTTATTAGAAGAAATGAAAGTTAAAAGAGTTTTTAAAAATTTCCGGAATGATAATTTGGTATCAATACTTTTTTATCCAGTAAAATCTATTGCGATTAAGCAGTGTAATGGTGAGGACGAACAAGCTGAATTACTAAAAGAAATGATTATGATTATTCAGGATGCTTTATTACTGTAAATAGAAAACTTGCTTTGCTAAATAATAACGAGAGAATTTTGCATGGGATTTATTGCAAGAGTGTCTCGTTGTTATTTAATATTTAATTAAATGAACATTCACTTATGAATGTTATTGAAAGGGAGAATGTTATAATGATGAATTTAGATAAAAAAAATAAAGAGGGGATGGTAATTCCCGTATCGGACATAGTTTTATTACCGGGAATGCTTTATACCTTAAGACTAAATAAGATTAGTGAAGAAGAACTTCAAAACTTAGCTAAGGAGGAGCAATTTAGTATTGCATTGCCTTTAAAGCAAAATTTTAATCAAAGTAAGTTAAAGGAAGATGATTTCCATAGAGTTGGAGTTTCTTTTCAAGTAAATGAAGTTGAAAAGACAGAAAAAGGATATCAAGTTAAAATAAAAGTGTTAGATAGGGTGGAAATTATATCACTTAACATTGGAGATAATTTTATCCGTGTAGAATTTGAGGTAGCACCGGATGTTATCGACCTTACAGAAAAGAGTCAAGAAGAAATGCTTGATTATGTGAAAAAAGTTACTCGTGAGGTTAGTGAAAACTTCAAGGGCTCAGAGCAATTCATGAAAATGGTAGAGGACCAAAAGGACTTAAATAAACTTATAGGTCATCTTACTCAATTTATGCCACTTTCAAATGAGGAAAGGTATGATTTAATCCAGCATCAATCGTTAAAGGAGAGAAGTCTTAAATTTATGGATTACCTCCTAAAACAGAAAGAAGCCCTAAAACTACAATTTGAGATGGCAGAGAAATTCACTGAAAAAGCTAACAAAAATTATAGAGAAACAGTGCTAAGAGAGCAGTTAAAAGCTATTCAAAGTGAGTTAAATGAAGGGAAAAGTGAAGGTTCTAAAAAAGACAAAGATTATTTAGGTAACATAGAAGCAGCTCAAATGCCAAGTGAAATAAAAGAAGCTGCTTTAGAGGAACTTGAAAAGTTAGAAAGTCAAAGTCCAAATAGTTCTGAATACAATGTTATAAAGAATTATTTAGATTTATTAGTTAAGTTACCTTGGAAAAAGCCTGAACCTAAAGTTATTAACCTAGGAGAAGCAAGACGAATCTTAGATGAGCAGCATTATGGTCTAGAAAAGGTAAAGGATAGAATAATACAACATCTTGCTGTTATGCAGCTTAGAAAAGATAAAAAGGGATCTATTCTATTACTAGTTGGACCTCCTGGAACAGGGAAGACAAGTTTAGGTAAAAGTATTGCGCAGGCTCTTGATAGAAAATACATTCGCCTTAGTTTAGGTGGCGTACGTGATGAAGCTGAAATTAGAGGCCATAGAAGAACTTATGTAGGTGCAATGCCAGGAAGAATTATTCAAAACATTAAGAAGGCGGGAGAAATAAATCCAGTTATGGTTTTGGATGAAGTGGACAAACTAATGGTAGGTTATAACGGAGATCCAGCTAGTGCACTACTAGAGTGACTAGATCCTGAGCAAAATAATACCTTTACAGACCATTATTTAGATTTGCCATATGATTTATCAGAAGTATTCTTTGTTGCTACAGCTAACTCTTTAGATAACATTCCTAGACCATTATTAGATAGAATGGAGATAATTCAAATATCTAGTTATACTATGAATGAAAAATTTCATATCGGGAAAAATCACTTAATTCCGGAAGTATTTGAAGAACATGGACTTAATAAGGAACAATTAATTATAGAAGATGAAGCTTTACAGAAAATAATTAGCGAATATACTCTTGAAGCTGGAGTGAGAGGGCTTAAAAAGCAGCTTGCTACCCTTGCAAGGATTACCTCAGAAAAAATTGTGTCTAATAAGGTGGAGTTACCATTTAAAGTTAAAGTGGAGGGATTAGAGGAGTTGCTTGGAAGAAAAGTTTCAAGTCATGATAAGGCTCAACAGGATAATCCACCAGGAGTGGTGACAGGACTAGCATGGACAGCTGTAGGAGGGGAAATACTTTTCGTTGAAGCAACAGACATGGTAGGAAATGGACAAGTTACCTTAACTGGACAATTAGGAGATGTTATGAAAGAATCTGCAAAGATTTCACTGAGTCTACTTAAGTCAAGGTTACCAATGAATGCTGTAAACTTTAAGGAAAGAGATCTTCATATTCACGTTCCATCAGGATCTACCCCTAAAGATGGTCCCTCAGCTGGAATGACCTTATTCACTGCACTTGCGTCTCTAGTTACAGGCATAAAAGTGGATTCAAAGCTTGCAATGACGGGAGAAATTACTTTAAGAGGTGCAGTACTTCCAATAGGTGGACTTAAGGAAAAACTATTAGGAGCTCAAAGGGCAGGAATAACAAAAATATTAATTCCAAAGGACAATTCAGTTGACCTAAAGGATGTGCCAGAAGAAGTTAAGAATCAGCTAACTATTATTACGGTGGAAACAATAGAGGATGTTCTTAAAGAGACTTTGGGATTATCATTACCTAGAGTTGAACATGTCTTTAGCGGTATGACAGAAGGAAAGTCACAAACTTCTATAAACTGGGGCGCATACTCTAGCAAAGATAAAACTTTACTTGAAGTCTAAATCTTATTCTTAAGTTGTTAATATTAAAGTACCTGAGTGATGATAGAATCCTAAGATTGTTTTCGCATTTTGATAATATAACTGCTCAAAGATCCTTAGGTGATAGAGCTTTTAAACTTGAATAAAATTGACCTTGACAAAGGGTACACCTTGTCAAGGTCATTTTTATTGTGTGCTAAGTATATGCGAAGAGTTATAAGACAAGAAGAAATTTTAAGTGAATAGAATGAAAGTAGATAATGTATATTAAAAGAATTCGAAAACATCAGCATTTTGAATTTTATGTACCTAATATTTGGATGTAACAAATTTGGAAAATTATACTTTATACATATTAAACCTACAGTGACGCATAATAGTTATAAGTATTTTAAATGTGAGGTGTAGTAAATGCAAAATATAAAGTCCGCATTAATCAGATTATTTCCAAAATGGATACTTTTGATATTATTTTTCTCAGTAATGCTAAACTGTAGTGTAATTATTGGAGAAACAGTGGAGGCAACAGTATTAGATATTGAGAGTAGTTTATCAAAAATATCTAAAGAGGAAGTAATAAATCTAATAAAGACGCAGGGAACTAAAAGTCCTTATTATTTCGAGGGTCTTTCCTACAAGGTAGCTAATATTGACAAAGATGATGATTTTGAGATTGTTGCAAAAATTGATAGCGGGGTTCATGTAGGTTATTTTTTTGTATTTGATAAGAATAGTCAGGGGAAATATTCTCTTGTAGCAGAAAAAGATTGGAAAGTAGAAAAATGGGACTTGGAATACTGGTATAATCTTAATGGAGGCATTAAAGCATATGAAATGACAACCCGTGCTGGTGGCTCAGGTATAGATATTTTTTATGGTCATGTATGGTATTTAAAAGATGGCAAATTTGTTGATGCCTGGCTGGGAACTCTAAAGGAAAGAACGGCGTTTCAGGATATTCTCAATTTAAAGATTGGAAGTTATCAAATTAATAGCGATGATTCAAGACTATATGCGTGGACAACGAAATATAGTACAAAAATGAGCACAAATACACCAATGGCAAAGCCAACAACCACTGTATCAATATTCAAGTTTGATGGTATTAAATATGTCTTGCAAAGTCAAAATACTTGTGAGCAAAGTAATTAAATTCTTTGGATAAATTTATTATATTTAAAATATTAGCAGGGAGTTAAAATCCGAGATTTTCTAGAGTAATATCTAAGTAGAGTTATTTAATAAAATGTTGTAAAAAGTGGCTATAAAATATTGTAGCCACTTTTAATTTTTTAATTAACATAGCTACAGAATTCCTACTCAAGATATCCTGGTAAATATGTTATAATAGTGGTAAATTACCGTGAATGAAACATCAATAGCCTTTCCAGTTTACAGTGCAGGAAGTATAATTTTTATAAGTTTAGGTGAAGTATTCTTATATAAAGAAAAATTATCTAAAAAGAATAAGATAGCAATAGCCTTAGTTATTTTAGCATTGATATTAATAAATATAGGATAATAATAGGTGGAATAATTAAGGTGGTTGTAAATATTACGAGAGGTGGTAACAAAGAGTGGATATACCAGAAAGTTTTGATGATAATATAAAACGAGTATTTGGAGAAAAAGGTGTAGCTTGGAGAAGAAGTCTTCCACAGCTCCTTGAAACCTGTATAAAAAAATGGAATTTATCTAACTGTAGACTGTCAAAGCATTTATCTATGAATCTTATATGTTTTGCAGAATCCCCTGAATACGGAGAAATTGCACTTAAGGTAGGGGTACCTCACGCAGATTTGTTCACAGAGATGAAGGCTCTTTCTCTTTATGAAGGGTTACATATATGTAAGTGCTATGATTACGATATAGAGCTTGGGGCAATGGTTTTAGAGCGAATTAATCCTGGTGGACAACTTAAGGAGTTAAGTGATAGTGATGAAAGAATTAACATTGGTTCTAATGTGATTTCTAGGCTTCCAATTTTTATAGAAGATACAGAAGGGTTTCCTACCTATGGTTATTGGATAGAGAGGGCATTTAAAAGGGCTAGAGAAGAAAATAAAGTAGGAGAAAAAATGCTTTATTACATAGCTGAGGCGGAAATCCTATTTAAAGAAATAGAAGCTATTGATAAACGAAAAGTACTTCTACATGGTGACCTTCATCATGAAAATATACTTCAAGAAAAAGATGGTAGATGGAGGGCAATAGATCCAAAGGGAGTAGTAGGGGCAATGTCCATGGAAGCAGCAAGGTTTATTGAGAATGAATTCAGCTTTGTAGCACCAGAGCTGAGATTAGCCACTTTAGATAAGATGACAACAATCTTTAGCGAAAAGTTAGGAACCTCAAAGCGTATAATTGCAGCTGGTGCCTTTGTACTTATGGTACTTAGCATATGTTGGTGTTTTGAGGGTTACAGTGAGAGTGAAGAG
>JAJXYA010000378.1 GCA_021780795.1 Bacillota bacterium
TTCAGATGAACAAATTAGAGAAATTATTTCAAAATTACTAAATGAAAATGTAGAAGTAATACCTATAGGAAATCATGAACTTAAAAGGCATCTTGTTTATAGAGTTAAAAATAAGAATGGAGTTATGGGAGTAATAAAACTTTACTACAAAAAGAATAGATGGAATAGGGAAGTTGCTTCATTAAGATTTCTTGAAGGAAGTGGTGTTAAAGCACCTAAAATTTTAAAGTTTGGTAAGCTTGAGGATGGAACAGAGTGGCTTTTTATGGAGCATAAAGAGGGTGAAGTATTTACCAAAGTTAAAGATGCTATGAGCGAAGATAATGTAAAAGAAATATATGGAGCAATGGGAGAACAATTGGGTAAAATACATAGCTTAAAGACCTTTGATTTCTTTGGAAATTGGGATGAAAATGGCAACAGTATAGATAATATAAAAGATTTTTCTGTGATTTTCAGAAAAAATGTTAATGCAGTTTTTAAGGAACTCTTTGACCAACATTTAGAGGAAGAGCCACTTCAAAGACAATGTGCAGAAATCTTAAAGGGAAAGCTTAACTTAGTAGATGATGTTAAAGTGGCACAACTTCATAATGGGGATTTTGGAGAGCGAAATATTCTTGTTAAAAAAGTAGATAACAAGTGGGAACTTTCAGCGTTAATTGATTTTGAACATTGTGTTCCATATGATAGAGATTCAGAAATAATTGATTGCTACTATAAATTATTAGATGAAAATCAAAAATTTGCAGATGCTTTCAAATTAGGCTATGAAAAATACATGAAATTTAGTAATGATTTAGAAAAGAAAAAGGAACTGTATGAACTTTACTCAGGGCTAAGTATATGCAGCTGGGCTAAAATACAGGCACCTGATTATTACAGGGAAGGCATTAAGATACTTAAGAAATATTCATAATCAGCTGACAATTAATAATTATTCAGTAGGTATAAAGGGTATATGCTTTGTATATAGCCATAAAAAAATTGTTAACTGTCCCCAACAAAAGTACCAAAGGAAAGGAGTTAGAAAAATGGATATAGCATTTAAACAATATATAAAATTATTATGGAAATTTTTAAAGCCACAAAAGTTTAGAGTATTTTTGTTAACCTTAATTCTAGGTAGTAGTGTGGCACTTCAGTTAGTTAATCCACAGATTTTACGTTATTTTATAGATGCTGCGACGTATGGGAAGTCAGCAAGAATGCTAACTATAGCTGCTCTTATATTTATAGGTGCAGCATTAATTCAACAAGTACTCGCCATTATAGCAACTTATGTAAGTCAAAATGTGGGATGGACGGCTACTAATGCATTAAGGGCAGAGCTCGTGGAGCATTGTATTAATTTAGATATGAGCTTTCATAAAAGTCATCAACCAGGAGAAATAATTGAAAGGGTAGATGGGGATGTCACGGCATTATTTAATTTTTTCTCAAAGTTTATGATAAATGTTTTAACTAACGGGGTACTGGTTATAGGCATATTAATTCTTTTGTTTAGAGAAGATTTTATAATAGGTATAAGCTTAGCTATTTTTGCTTTTGCTGCTATGTATACTCTTTGGAAAATTCAAGCGAGTTCTGTGGATAAATGGGTTAAGGATAGAGAAACTAGTGCAAAGTTTTACGGTTTTTTAGGAAAAGAAATTGGAAACACGGAGGATGTTCGTTCTAATGGTGCTGAGGAATACGTTATGTATAAGTTTTATAAGTACATAAGAAATTGGCTTCCAATTACGAAAAAAGCTAAATATAGATATTATCTTATGTGGGCAAGTACCTTAGGCATTTTTGCTATAGGAAATATTGTTGCCTTTGGTGTAGGCGGGTATCTTTGGACTAAAGGGCTAATTACTATAGGAACAGTTTATTTGATTTTTAACTATACTGAGTCTTTAAGTAAGCCTATTCAGGAAATACGAACTCAGCTTGAAGATTTACAAAAGGCTGGAGCTAGCGTTGTTAGGATACAAGAGCTTTTAAATATGAAATCGAAAATAGTGGATGGTACTGAAAAGCTACTTAGTAATAGAGCAATAGCTGTTGAAGCTAACAATATTTCTTTTGAATATGAAGAGGGGGTTCCAGTGTTAAAGGAGATCTCTTTTAGCCTTTCTAAAGGAAAAGTTCTTGGAATTTTAGGACGTACAGGTAGTGGAAAATCAACTCTAGCTCGAATGCTGGCAAGACTTTATGATCCTAATACAGGTGATATTTATTTTGAGGGTAAAAAACTAAATTCAGTATCACTGAAGGAACTTAGGCGTAATACAGCCTTTGTAACACAGGATGTTCAACTTTTTCATGCAACAGTTAGGGAGAATTTAACCTTCTTCAATCTAAATATTAAAGATGAGGAAATACTAGCTACACTGCATGATATAGGACTAAATGAGTGGTGTAATTCATTACCTAATGGTTTAGATACTGTTCTAGATGCTGGTGGAGGGGGATTATCAGCAGGGGAAGCGCAGTTACTTGCTTTTGTTAGAGTTTTTCTGAAAAATCCAGGTCTTATTATACTTGATGAGGCTTCATCTAAGTTAGATCCAATAACAGAACAATTAATTGAAAGAGCTTTAAATAAACTTTTAGAAAATAGAACCTGTATAATTATAGCTCACCGTTTATGGACAGTACAGCGGGCGGATGATATTTTAATTTTAGAAAATGGAAGTATTATAGAATATGGTAACAGAGAAAAGTTATTAAGGGATAAAGAATCTAAATTTTTCAATTTACTTCAAAAGGGAATGGAAGGTGTGGAAGAATCTATAATTGTGTAGAAAAATAGTTGAAAATTGAAAGAGGAAAGTTGAGAGCTGAATTAGGAATTAGGGATTAAGAATTAAGAGTTAAGGAAGGCTAAAATTTTGTATTAGGGTAAAATGGACAATCAGTTCTAAGAGCTAAGAAATATGGGGTGATAAAAATGGAAAATAGCATAAATGAAATACCAATTAAAAAAGAAAATAAAAGGGATATGAAGACTTTTCAGTTTATGTGGGAGCTTATAAAATATAGACCATGGCTTTATCTTGCAAATTGTTTGATATGGATTTTTATTCATGTGTCTCCAGTAATACCGGGACTTATAGCTAAGGAGTTTTTTGACACTCTTAGTGGAAAAGCACGTCTCGATGTTGGCATTTTTGGATTGATGGTTTTAATAGCAGTTACTGCAATTGTGACTATTATGGGGATATTTTGTGGAGCTAGAACTGATATTGTTCATAGATTTACTATGAGTGCTCTTATTAGACGAAATTTGCTGCAATGTATACTACAAAAGCCAGGTGCAAATGCAATACCTTGTTCAGTAGGTGAGGCTGTTAACTGTTTTCGTGATGACGCTGAACAAGCTGAGGATTCAATTAGTTGGACGCTAGACGTAATTGGAACAGCGGTTTTTGCTATAGTAGCAATAGTTATTTTACTAAGTATAAATGCCAAGATTACTATCTTTGTATTTACTCCTTTAGTAGCAGTAGTAGCCATTGCACAGATTTCTAGTGAGCGTGTAGAAAAATACAGGACAGCTTCTAGAGAAGCTACAGGAAAAGTTACAGGCGCTCTTGGTGAAATATTCGAATCTGTACAAGCTATTCAGGTTTCAGGTTCAGAAACTTACATTATTAATCATTTAAATAAGCTCAATAAAGAAAGACATAAAATGGTACTAAGAGATAGTGTATTAAGTCAGCTTTTAGATTCAGTATTTACGAATACAGTGAGCATAGGCACAGGATTTATTTTGCTTTTAGTAGGACAAAGTATGAAAGGCGGAAGCTTTACAGTAGGAGATTTTGCATTGTTTATTTATTATTTAACCTTTGTAGCTGATTTCACTCATTTCTTTGGAACTTTTATAGCACATTATCAACAAACAGGTGTAGCTTTTAAACGTATGCATGAACTTTTACAAGGGGAGTCACAGGAAACCTTGGTAAAACATAATCCTTTGTATTTAAAAGGAAAACTTGAAGAACCTAAGCACAATTTGAATGTAGAAGGTCAAAGATTTAAAAAGTTAAAAGTAAAAAGATTAACTTATGTGTACAAAAATTCAGGTGGCGGAATAAAAGATATTAACTTTATATTAAAGGAAAAATCGTTTACTGTAATTACAGGGCGTATAGGTTCAGGGAAAACTACGTTGCTAAAGACTTTACTTGGGCTACTTCCAGCCGATTGCGGTACAATATATTGGAACGGTGAAAAAGTAAAAGAACCCTCAGAATTTTTTGTGCCACCAGTTAGTGCTTATACTGCGCAAGTACCAAATTTATTTAGTGACACTGTACGAAATAATATCTTACTAGGACTTCCAGAAAATCAACTTGATCTAAATAGCGCCATAGCTTCAGCAATACTTGAGGAGGATTTAGATACCTTAGAAAATGGACTTGATACAATTATAGGACCAAAGGGTGTTAAATTATCAGGAGGACAAATTCAAAGAGTAGCAGCAGCGCGTATGTTTGTAAGAAATTCAGAACTAATGATTTTTGACGATATATCAAGTGCTCTTGATGTCGATACAGAAATGAAGCTTTGGAATAGAATTTTTGAGCAGCAAGATAAAACCTGTTTAGTAGTTTCAAATAGACGGTTTGCTCTTCAAAAGGCAGATAATATTATAGTTATGAAAGATGGACATGTGGAAGCACAAGGAACATTAGATGAGTTATTAGAAAACTGTGAGGAAATGAGGCGGATTTGGGGAGCATAGAAACAAAATTAAAGAATCCCTATGCACAATTATGCAATAGAAATAGTTTATTTAAGGTTATGTTTCTAATGAATGAAAAAACACACCATTATGAGGTGTGTTTTTTCATGTGTATAATTGAGATTTTATTATAGATATACAATTACAGTCATCATTATGCCCATAGACATAAAGCATATACCAACAGTCTTTTGCAAAGTATTTTCATTAAATTTATTAGCATATGTTGATCCTATTACACCACCAATAATTGCACCTACGCTTATTATACACCCTAAGGCGAAATCAATATTGCCTCTAACCCCATAACCAATAGTAGATGAAAGAGCTGTTATAGCCATTATTAAGGTAGAAGTACCTATGGCCTTATGAAGAGGAAAAGATAATATCATTATTAAAGCTAAAAGGATCATAACTCCCCCACCAGCTCCAAATATTCCGCTTAATATTCCTATACCTAACCCAATAATTAAAGCAACTGCTATCTTTTGCCACTCATGTTTGAAGTTAATAAGTTTTTTTGGAGTATTTGATTCAGTTTTCTTATTTTTAAGCCCTTTATGTAACATAGAAAAACCTGCTAAAAGAAGCACAATACCAAAGCTTGAACTAAGTTTACTATCACCCATTTTGCTTGCAAACATGGCCCCAAGTTGAGCACCCAAAATAGAAGTTATTGCTATCCATATACCAGATTTTAGTTCAATATTTCCACTTTTATAATATGAATAAGATACAGTTAAAGATGCAATTACATCTACAAAACGGCTAGTACCAATAGCTGTGTGGGCACTAACAGAAAAAAGCATAGTTAAGATGGGAACTATAATCATAACGCCACTTGCACCAATAAGGCTTGTTATAACACCAGTAACAATACCAGTAATTATTGCTAATAGATAAAGATAAATACTCATAAAAAACATCTCCTTAATATATCTCATATATATTGTGCAACACGTAATAATTTTGCTTATTTTATTGATAAATTTATAAATTCAACCAAAAAGTTAATATTATCATTTTTATTTTTAGGATGAGTTTGGAAGGTTGTTAATATTAATAATAATAATGATTCAGTTAACATAACATCTATGTTATTACAATTACTTAATGTATCTACTTTACTAACAGAGCTAATTATTTTTTTTACTTTTGCAAGTAAATTATTTTTTAGATTATTAAAATTTTCATCTTCTGTTAATTCAAAAGGTGAATTAACTATGAAGTGTTTTCCTAGACCATTTCTAGTTTCGGTGTCTTCATACAAAGCAGTTATTAAATTTTTCATTTTTTCTTTTGGGGGAATAGTAAGATTATTTATTTCATCAAGCTTATAAAATGTAGTTCCCCAGCTTTCTTCAAGAATATCCATATAAAGTAATTTTTTGCTTTTATAATAATTATAAAGTGTACCAACTGCTATTCCGGATTTTTTTGATATCATCTTCATATCAACTTGTTCATAACCATAATCAATAAATAGCTCCATGGCAGACTTTTTAATATTTTTTTCAAGGTCTTTAATTATCTTTGGCATAATATAGCCTCCTATAATGAACTTTGATTCACTTTAAATGAACTATTATTCATTATAAATCCTTTATTCTTGATTGTAAAGGAGTTTTTAACGTAATATCCTTTTTCGTATAAATACAAATAACTTTGGTCAAAATAAAAGTGAAATTATAGGGGAGGGAATACAATGTTTGAAAGCTTTAAAGAACTGCTTATAGGTAAACCACTAAAATCAGAAGATATTCACCATGAAAAGTTCAGCGTTTTCCGTGGACTTCCAATTTTATCTAGTGATGCAATATCATCTGTTGCATATGCCTGTGAAGAGATACTATGGGTACTTATTCCCGTTATAGGTATACTTGCATTCAAATATACATTTTTTGTATCCGTGGCTATAATAATCTTGTTATGTATTTTAATTTTTTCTTACTCACAAACCATTAATAGTTATCCTAAAGGCGGTGGCTCATATATTGTATCTAAAGATAATTTAGGTACCATGCCTAGCTTAGTTGCTGGAGCTTCACTGACAATTGACTATATACTTACTGTGGCAGTAAGTTCCTGTGCTGGTACGGCAGCAATAACTTCTGCATTTCCTTCACTTTTAACCCATAAGGTATCAATAACAATTTTAATTATTATAATCATGTCAATTGGTAATTTAAGAGGAATAAGTGAATCAGGTAAATTATTTAGTCTTCCTACTTATTTATTTGTAGTTATGTCAATACTTATGGTGATTTACGGTATTATTAAAGTATACGTTTTTGGGTATATTCCTCACCAAACTGGAGCTATACCTAATGCGGTAGGAGGTATAGGTATACTTATATTTCTTAAAGCGTTTTCAGCTGGATGTACGGCACTAACAGGTATTGAGGCAGTTAGTGATGGGGTTCCAAATTTTAAGGAACCAGCTCAAAAAAATGCTAAAACTGTGCTTTGGTTATTATTTGGCATTGTAGTAATTATTTTTGGTGGAATGGCTTTTCTATCTACATTATACCATGCTGTACCCAGCTTTGATAAAACGGTAATATCACAAATGGCAGAGCAAGTGTTTGGTAGAGGTATTTTATTTTACGTTATGCAAATTGCAACAACATTAATACTTATAATGGCTGCAAATACAGCGTTTACAGACTTGCCACTGTTACTTTCTTTTATTGCAAGGGATGGTTACGCACCAAGACAGTTTTTAAAACGTGGAGATCGGCTTAGTTTTTCTAATGGGATAATAGCTTTAGCAGTCTTAGCTTCCCTATTAGTTATATTATTCAGAGCTGAAACTCACTTTTTACTACCACTTTATGCATTAGGTGTATTTTTGTCATTTACTCTATCTCAAACTGGTATGGTAATGAGATGGATTAAAAGTAAAGAAAAAGGTTGGCGATACAAAGCATTAGTTAATGGGTTTGGAGCTTTTATAACATTTATTACTACTTTAATAATAGGTTATAATAAATTTATACATGGTGCTTGGATAGTTTTAATTTTGATACCTGCTATAGTTTATATTATGAAGCAAATACGTAATCATTATGATGATATTGCTGATCAATTAAGTATGCAAGATATGAATATGCCTAAAATTTGTTCTAAAAGTGCAAGACATTTTATAGTACCTGTTGGTGGATTAAACAAATCCGTGTTAAAAACTCTTAATTATGCAAAATGCTTATCCGAGGATATAATTGCTTTTCATGTATCAGTTGATGAGAAAGAAACTGAAAAGTTGAAACAAAAATGGGAAAAATACAATATAAATATACCTTTGATAATAAGGGAAGCTCCATATAGAGATACTTTGGAAAAACTCATGGAATATATAGAATCTGAGGAGTTTCCAGGTGAAGTAACAGATATGGTTACAGTTGTTATTCCTCAATTTATTGTTAGTGCTTGGTGGGGAAATATTCTTCATAATCATACTGCATTATTTTTTAAAAATGCACTTTTAAAAAATAGAGCTATTGCTGTAATAACTGTACCATATATAATAGAGCATATTGAAACACTTGAAGAAGACATTAAAAAATAACTAGCAGGTTGCTAGTTATTTTTTAACTTTATAGAAAATCATCACAGCAGATTAATTGATGATTTATAACAAGAACATATATAAAGCCCTAATTATCCAATAGTGAATAATTAGGGCTTTAGTCACATTTAAATAATTTAACTAGTAAAACTAAATAGATTTTGCTTTATTTTTAAAAATATTAAGGCTAATAGTGAAATATTTATCTAAATATTTATTTAGGCCCTTGTTCATACAAAACTTATAAATCGCAATAGTAATGTAAGACCATATTCCAGCTATAAACCATCCACCAAGAACATCTGTTGGATAGTGAACTCCCACATAAACTCTACTAATTCCTACAAGAATTAAATATGTAAATATAAAACCGCTTATTAAGTAAGCCACCTTTTTGTTCTTTATGCGTTTAATTATAAAGTAAATAAGCACAATACCTATAGCAGTAGAAATGGAAGAATGGCCGCTAGGAAAACTATAACCATGAGCTTCAGTTAGTTTTATTCCCATAGGTCTGTATCTTTTTACTGTATTTTTAAGTATCAAGTTGGTAAAACCAGTAATACCTATGTTAAATATACAGCAAATAGCTTCTAATTTGTTATTCAAAAGATATAATATGATAAAACCCAACAGGGTAATTAAAATCTGAGCGGCAGGGTCTGAAGATTTTGAAATAGCAATAAAAAATTGATCCCATTCCCAATTTATAGAATTTGTTAAATAATAAAGCATTTTAATTTATTCATCCTCTCTATATTACATAAATAGAAAATCACAATTAAGTCATAAGCGACACTTGATATTATATCAAAAGCTGCAATTAAAAGATAGTTTTATATTGATTATTAACATAAGTTTAAGACTTGTTTTATATTTTACAATTATAGTCTTTACTGAAAATTATTTATAAATACGTTTTTTTGAAAAATGATTCATGTAGTATTAATGTTTAAATTATTGAAAATATTAATAAAAAAGAATATTAAATTATATATTATAGCAAAGCGTACTTATCTTCATTCTAAACAAAGAAGTTTAGAATCACAAATGCAAATTTATCTATCTTTTAAGAATAAAGCAATGGTAGCATACAAGTATATATATTTGTGTGCTATAATTTTACATAAATGAGCTTTAAGAATAATTAATGTAAATACTTAATTATTAGTTGTTTATATACAATAATAGGATATAACGATATAGAGGAAGTAATAATTTATAAAAGTTAAATCCTTCAAAAGAAGTAAGGAGGAATAATATGGAGAAGAATATTAGATTTGAAATAATAACTAAAGATAGATTGGGGATAACTGTAGTAATATTAGAAAAAATTTATAAGGCGGAAATAAACCTCCTTTCTGTAGAAGTGTTTCCTAAAAAGATTTGTGTTAAAATGCAAAATATGGATGATATGAAGAAGGAAGCATTAAAAAAACAGCTTTTTACAATAGATGATGTTGTTATGGTTAATGAAATTAACTTACTTAATTACGAGGAGAATGAAAGAAAGCTTTTAGCTATTTTAGATTCAGTGGATGAAGGAATAATGGTTATAAATAAAAAATTTCAAATAGATCTATTTAATAATTATTGTGAGAAAGTATATCATTGTAGAAAAGAAGAGGCTATAGGCACTGATATTAGGGAATTAATAGGTCAAGATGCTCCAGCTGTAAAACTTATTAATAGTGGGCTTAAGTATGATAATGTTGAAGTGAATTTTAAAACAGAAAGAGGAGAAGTACATTATCTAACTACAGGTAGACCAATTATAGATGATAATAATATTACTATAGGGGCGGTTGCATCTATTA
>JAJXYA010000052.1 GCA_021780795.1 Bacillota bacterium
ATTCCTTTATACTTATAAGGTAGGGTCTAAGGTAGGAAAGTTAATTGAAGAAATAATTATGATTTTCGGACTTGCGTATATAGTTTATGTATTGCCTAAAATGCTTTAAATACATTTCAGCATCACAGATGATGATTTAGAGGGGGTTACACTGTGTTTGATTTTGAATATCAATTAAAGATTCTTCCAGAGGCGCCAGGAGTATATCTTATGAGGAATAATCTTGGTGAAATAATATATGTGGGAAAGGCTAAAATATTAAAAAATAGAGTTAGACAATATTTTCAAAATTCAAAAAATCATTCTGAGAAAGTAAAGGCTATGGTGAAGAACATAGCTGAGTTTGAATATATAGTAACTGATTCAGAAATGGAAGCTCTGATTTTAGAGTGTAATCTTATTAAAAAATATAGTCCAAGATATAATATTTTACTTAAGGATGATAAGCATTATCCTTTTATAAAGATTACTATAAATGAGGAATTCCCAAGAATTTTTGTAACTAGAAACCATGCAAATGATGGTGGGAAATATTTTGGTCCCTACACAGATGTAGCAGCAGTATATAGCACTATTGAACTTATAAATAAAATTTTTCCTCTTAGGACCTGTAAACGAGTCATCAAGGAGGGATTGCCTAAAACTAGGCCTTGTTTGAACTATCATATTGGGTTATGCAAAGCCCCTTGTGCAGGGTATATTAGTAAGGAAGAATATGGAGTTATTATTAAAGATACAATAGAGCTACTAACAGGGAAAGATAAGAATATAAAGGATGGTCTAAAACAAGAAATGGAAAGTGCAGCGGAAGCCTTGGAATTTGAAAAAGCAGCGGCACTTCGGGATAAAATTTTGGCAATTGATAAGGTAAATGAAAAGCAAAAAATTGTTATAGGGAATTGTGAGAATGAAGATTTTATTAATGTATATGTTGATGAAAAAGATGTTTGTCTTCAGGTATTTTTCCTTCGGGATGGCAAGATAGTCGGACGTGAGCATTTTATTTTAAATGATGCAGCAGATGAGGAAAACAATGAACTTATAGAAGGTTTCATAAAGAGATTTTATGGAGGTACGGCCTTCATTCCTAAAACAATATATGTGCCCTTTATAAATGAGGGAGAGATTTTAGAACAGTGGCTTAGCTCTAAAAAAGACTCAAAGGTGACAATTAAAATTCCTCAAAAGGGAGAAAAGAAAAAGACTCTAGAAATGGTAGCAAATAATGCTAAGATAACTTTAGAGCAATTCAAACTGAAGGATAGACAGGATAAGGAACTTCACAAAATTGCACTGAAGGAGCTTGTAGATTTATTGGAACTTGAAGAAATACCACAAAGAATTGAATCCTATGATATTTCAAATATAATGGGGGTAGATTCTGTAGGTACAATGGTGGTTTTTGAAGATGGAAAGCCTAAAAATAGTGATTATAGAAGATTTAAAATAAAATCCGTAATAGGAGCAAATGATTATGATAGTATGCGGGAAATTCTAGAGCGTAGGTTTAAACATGGCCTTGAGGAAGTAGAAAAAATAAAAGAACGAAATTTAGAATTAAGTAAAGGTAAGTTTTGTGTGTTTCCTGATTTAATTCTCATGGATGGTGGTAAGGGCCAGGTTAATGTAGCATTAGAGGTTTTAAATAGTCTTAATATAAATATACCTGTATGTGGAATGGTTAAGGATGACAAGCACAAAACTAGAGGTTTAATATATAATAATATAGAGCTCATTATGAGAGGCAATTCTCAAAGCATGCATTTGATTACTAGAATACAGGATGAAGTGCATAGATTTGCTATTACTTATCACAGAACTTTGAGAGATAAAAGAACCTTATATTCTATATTGGATAATATACCCAATATAGGGGAAAAAAGAAGAAGAGAACTATTAAAGAAATTCGGTAGCATTGATAATATAAAGAATGCCAGCGCTAAGGAATTAATGGAGACTCCCTCCATGGACAGTAAGGCTGCAGAATGTGTTTTAGAATACTTTAATGGCATTAAGGAAGGAAAGAAGGGGAACTAATGAAATATGTAGTTGATGTACATACTCATACTATAGTAAGTGGTCATGCATATACTACTTTACTTGAGAATGTTAGAGAGGCAAAAGCCAAGGGCATAAAAATATTAGGGAATACTGAGCATGGTCCTAAAATGCCAGGTGGACCACATTTATTTCATTTTGGAAATATAAAGGTGATACCTAGAGAAATAGATGGAGTTACCATACTTAGAGGTTGTGAAGCTAATATAATGGACTTTGATGGAAGCTTAGATATACCAGATTATATTGAAGAGAGATTAGATCTTATAATTGCAAGTTTACATGATGTATGTATTAAGCCAGGAACTGCTGAGGAAAACACTAGAGCACTTTTAGGGGCTATGGATAATCCAAATGTTCATATAATAGGACATAGTGGAAATCCTGCTTTTCCTATTTGTAAGGAAGCTATGGTACAAAAGGCTAAGGAAAAAGATATTTTAATTGAACTTAACAATAGCTCACTGGCAGGCTCAAGAAAAGGAAGCGAGAGTAATTGTATAAATATTGCTAAGCTTTGCAAGGAATATGGAGTCAAAGTAATTATAGGTAGTGACGCTCATACTTGTTTTCATGTAGGAGAATTTGACTTAGTGCATAGACTTTTAGAAGAAATTAATATGCCAGAAGAATTAATAATGAATAATGACGAGTTTAAATTGTTGAAATATCTTAAAAAAAAGGGTAAACTAAAAGAGTTATAACTTTATTAACACAAATTTCATGATTTATGTTATTAAAGTATATAAATATATTAATATTTTCAAGGAGTAGTATATGATGCAATATGTAGAATTAATTAAACATTTAGATAAAGTAATAGACAGAGCAAACATAAAAGTAGATGAGCCTATGAAAAACCATACTTCTTTCAAGGTAGGTGGACCAGCTGATATTTTAGTAACTCCAGAAGGCATTGAAGAAGTTAAAGCTGTAATAAAAATTTGTATAGAAAATGGAGTTAAGTACTATCTAGTAGGAAATGGTTCTAATTTACTTGTAAAAGACGGTGGAATTAGAGGGGTAGTTATAAAACTATCTAAGCTAAATAAAATTGAGGTAGAAGGAAATAAAATAAGTGCTCAAAGTGGAGCTAGTTTGTACAATGTGGCAAAGGTAGCTTTAAATTCAGGACTTAAAGGTTTTGAGTTTGCTAGTGGAATCCCAGGTAGCATTGGTGGTGCCTCAGCTATGAATGCAGGAGCCTATGATGGTGAAATGTCCATGGTACTCGAAAGTATGTTAGCTATTGATAATAACGGGGAATTATTAACTTTAGTTAAAGATGATATGGAACTGACTTATAGAAGCAGTGCAATTTTAAAACATGGATATACAGTAGTAAGTGTTACTCTTAATCTTCAGGTGGGAGATAAGGAAGTTATAAAAGCAAGGATGGATACTCTTGCAAAACGAAGAAGTGATAAGCAACCTTTAGAATACCCATCAGCAGGGAGTACATTTAAAAGGCCAGAGGGGCATTTTGCAGGTAAGCTTATAGAAGATTGTGGTTTAAAAGGCACTTGTGTTGGGGATGCTCAAGTATCTGAAAAACATTCTGGCTTTATTATTAATAGAAAAAATGCCAGTGCAAAGGACATTTTAGATTTAATTAAGCTTGTGCAGGATGAAGTGGAAGAGAAATTTGGGGTACAACTTCACACTGAAGTAAGAATTTGGGGAGAGGATAAATAATCCTCTAAAAAAGCTGTATCCTATAAATTGGCTTAAATAATGGCTTCAGAAGGAAATTAATACTTCTACTAAAATATAGGAACTACGAGGGTGGTAATACTCTCGCCTAAATAGGAGATGGATTTCCTTCTGAAATGTTGTTTAAATATAAATAAATAGGGGGAAACAAGCATGGGATATACGGTAAGAAAAGAAATTTTGGGGTTAGGCGTGTATAAAGCAGGTAAGCCTATAAGTGAAGTTAAGAGAGAACTGGGACTTGAAGAGGTTATAAAGCTTGCTTCAAATGAAAATCCATTAGGATGTTCGCCTAAGGTAAAAGTGGCACTAAGAGAATTAATAGAGGAAACTCATATGTATCCAGATGCATCAAACTATGAATTGAAGGATGCTTTAAGCGCGAAACTCGGAGTAAATCCTGATAAGATTTTTTGTAGTACAGGCTCAGATTCATTGATTAGAGTAATTTGCAATACTTTCTTAGAACATGATGATGAAGCTATAATGGCGGAGATTACTTTCCCTAGATATGAGGCTTCAACAAGGCTTATGGGAGGTAACAGTGTTATTATACCTATGGATAATAATGGACTGCACATAGAAAAAATGGTGGAGGCAATAACTGAAAAAACAAAGATTATATGGTTCTGTAACCCTAACAATCCTACAGGCACTATATTTACTAAATCACAATTTGTAAACGTTTTAAATAGAATTCCAAACCATGTATTAATAATTATGGATGAAGCTTACATAGAATATGTAACTTCAGAAGAATTCCCGAATTCTTTAGAATTTTTAGATGATTATCCTAATATGATTATTCTAAGAACTTTTTCTAAAGCTTATGGACTAGCATCTTTAAGATGTGGCTATGGAATAGCTAGTGAAGAATTAACATCCTACTTTAACAGAGTTATCGGACCCTTTGATGTTAATTTATATGCGCAGAAGGCAGCTGTAGCTGCATTAAAAGATGAAGAGTTTTTAAAGCTAGTGCTTGAAACAAATGTAAGTGGAAAAGAGTATTTATATGAGCAATTTAAGCTAATGAAGCTTCCCTACATTGAAACAAATGCTAACTTTGTTATGGTAAATACAAAAATTGATGATAAAGAAGTTTTTGATAAGTTACTTAGAAAAGGTATTATTGTTAGGCCAGGACATTTATTAGGTATGCCAGGATGGCTTAGAGTTACAATTGGTACAGAAAAACAAAACAAATTATTTATAAAGATTTTAAGTGAGAGTTTGTAAAATAAAATAAGATTTTTAAATGCACAGCAAGTTATGTAGTTGTGCATTTTTTTTATGCTTACACCTCTATAATTATCTCTAAATGTGTTATAATAAAAAAATGAAACTGTATTAGTACAATGATATAAAAAAATTCTATTTTATAGAGAATTTTTAAATTTAAAGTTTAAAAATGGGACTTGGAAATGAATTAATTAGTAATATTAAACATATTTGTAATAATAGATATTCGCAATTTTTGTAGAGGAGGTTTTTTAATGAGATTTGTTATATTGACAGGATTATCAGGCGCTGGAAAAACACAAACTGTACGAAATCTTGAGGACTTAGGATTTTTTTGTGTAGACAATTTGCCACCTACATTAATTCCAAAATTTGCAGAGGCATGTTATCAAACTAAGGGAAATATAGATAAAATTGCTTTAGTTATAGATATTAGAGGCGGAAAATTCTTTGATGATTTATTTGAAAGCTTAGCCTATTTAAAAGAAGAAGGATATAAGTATGAAATCCTATTTTTAGAGGCCACAGATGAAGTACTTATTAAAAGATATAAAGAGTCAAGACGAAAACATCCTCTAGCACCAGAGGGAAGGGTTTTAAATGGAATTGCCACTGAAAGGCGAAAACTTAAGGAAGTACGTGAGCGTGCTGATCATATAATTAATACCACTAAACTTTCTGCAAGAGAGCTTAGAGAAAAAATAAATGATATTTATGGTGAGGAAGGTCAGATAGAAACGGAGCTTATGATAACTGTGCTTTCTTTTGGATTTAAATATGGAATACCTGTAGATTCAGATTTGGTATTTGATGTTAGGTTTTTGCCAAATCCATATTATATTCCAGAGCTTAAGCAGTATTCAGGTAATGAAAAGCCTGTAAGAGATTATGTGCTAGATTTTGAAGGGACGAAAGTATTTATAGATAAGCTTCAAGATATGCTAGTGTATCTTATTCCAAATTATAAAAAAGAGGGAAAAAGACAACTTATAGTATCTATTGGTTGCACCGGGGGAAGACACAGATCTGTAGCTATAGCCAATAGGATTTATGAAATATTGGAGCATAATGGATATAATGTCAATGTAGACCACAGGGATATAAGTGAAGATGTGAATAGGGGTGACGGCAAGCTATGATGCCTAGTGGCTTGCTGAAGCCTGGAATTAATATAAAAAGGTGGATTCTTCTAGGGATTGTAGGTGGCTGGCTTTTAATTTTTGGGATTGTTAAGCTAATGAATGAAAAATATTTTTATATGAGATATATAAGTTTTTCTATATTTCTCATGATACTAGGAGCTTTGATTATATATGTAACTGTGATCCAAGTTATTAAATCCTTTGTTTTTCTAATAAATACGGGAAGCCTAGACGTAGCTATAAGCTCAAGGAATTTGGGAGATTTAATCTACGAAAAGAGGGTACTCATAAAAGGACCTAAGATTGTAGTAATCGGAGGGGGTACTGGTTTATCAACTATGCTCCGAGGTTTAAAAGTATATACTAATAATATAACTGCAATAGTTACAGTGGCAGATGATGGCGGAGGTTCAGGGATTTTAAGAGAAGATTTAGGTATTCTTCCCCCTGGGGATATTAGAAATTGTATTTTAGCCTTAGCAGATACAGAGCCACTGATGGAAGAATTATTGCAGTATAGATTTAAAGATGGAAGATTAAAGGACCAAAGCTTTGGTAATTTGTTTTTAGCTGCAATGGATGGAATTTCAAATAATTTCGAAGAAGCTGTGGAGAAAATGAGTTCAGTATTAGCTGTAACGGGAAGGGTTATCCCAGTTACCTTAGATAATATGATTTTAAAGGCAAAGCTTAAAAATGGAAAAATAATTGATGGGGAGTCAAATATACCCAAAAGTGCCCTAAAGTATAATAGTGCTATTGATGAGGTTTTTATAGAGCCTAAAGATGCTAAAGCACTTAAGGAAGCATTGATTGCTATAAAAGAGGCAGATGCAGTAATACTCGGACCAGGTAGCCTCTATACAAGTATTATTCCCAATCTATTAGTAAAGGAAATAAGAGATGCATTAGACAAAACAAGAGCCTTAAGAATTTATGTGTCAAATATCATGACTCAGCCAGGAGAAAGTGATAACTATAGTGTGAAGGACCATATAAAGGCTATTAATAAACATGCTAAATGCAAGGTTGTTGATTGTGTTGTAGTGAACACAGGGAAAATAAGTAGTGAGCTTGAAGAAAAATATCTTAAGGATAATTCAAATATAGTTAATATAAATGAAGAGGAAGTTACAAAGCTTGGTATAGAGATAATAAAAAGTGATTTTGTTAAAGTAACAAAAGGGTATGTAAGACATGATGCAGACAAGCTTGCAGACATTTTAGTAAGAACAATTATGGAGAAAAAATTATTTTATGATAAAAAGAAAATAGTAGAGTACTTTTATTTATCGCAGAGGCTGAAGGAACGTAATAATAAATAATAAATTAATATTTATTGTTACATTCCTTAGGAAAATAAACATAATAAGGAGTAGAGTAATGTCATTTTCGTCTAAGGTTAAAAATGAAATTTGTAGATTTACAGAAATGAGTAAGAAAGAAGCTATGGCTGAACTAGCTGCTATAATGAAGGTAAGTGGAACTATTGGACTCGGCTCAAATAAAGCAGTGAATTTCCAAATAACCACTGAAAACCCTGCAATAGCAAGACTAATCTTTAAATTATTAAAGGAACATTTTGCTATTCACGCTAGGCTATTAGTTAAGAGAAGTAATTCGCTTAAGAAAAATAATGTTTATGTGGTTATAATTACAGAAGAAATGGGTGTTAAAGAGTTCTTAAAGCAAGTGGCAGTACTAAAAGATGAGAACTTTTTCTCTATAGATTACACTATACCAGATAGGTTAATCGATGCTGAAGAGTGTAAACGTAAATATATAAGAGGAGCTTTTCTAGGTGGCGGAAGTATTAGTAATCCGGAGAAAAATTATCATGTGGAGTTTGTTACACATGATAGTGACTATGCAGAGGAACTATGTGCGCTTATTAATAGTTATGGACTACTTTCAAAAATAATACAAAGAAAAAGCAGTTATGTAATTTATATTAAAGAGGGGGAGCAGATTGTTGACCTTCTTAATATAATTGGTGCTCACAGCTCATTGTTATTCCTAGAGAATGTGAGAATAATGAAGGAAATGAGAAATAATGTAAATAGGCTAGTTAACTGTGAAACTGCAAATCTTAGCAAAACTGTAAATGCGTCAGTAAGACAGGTAGAAAGTATTAGATTAATACAAAAGGAAATAGGCTTTCAAAGGCTTCCTAAAAATCTAAGGGAGATTGCCGAGCTACGCCTTGAGTACCCAGATGAATCTTTGAAGGAACTAGGTGTAATGCTTGAGCCACCAGTGGGTAAATCTGGGGTTAACCATAGACTTAGAAGAATAGAAAAGATTGCTGAAGAATTAAGGAAAGAAGGAAGGTAAAATATTTAATGTCAAAGCATGAAGAGATTATTAATTATATTCTTTCCCTACAGATTGGAACTAAAATATCAGTAAGGGGCATCAGCGGAGCATTAGGGCTTAGTGATGGTACGGCATATAGAGCTATAAAAGAAGCTGAAAATATGGGTATTGTTAATACTATACCTAGGGTGGGAACTGTAAGAGTGGAGAAGGTGGATAAAAAAAATATTGAAACCTTGACTTATGCTGAAGTTGTAAACATCCTTGATGCAACCATTTTGGGTGGAAAAGAAGGTATAAATAGAAGTTTAAATAAATTTATAATAGGAGCAATGACTGTTGACACTATAACTAAATATATAAGCCCAGGTTATTTACTTATTGTTGGAAACCGTGAAGCCGCACAACAGCTTGCCCTTGAAAATGAAGCCGCAGTATTAATTACTGGTGGCTTTGATTGCAGTGAAAAAATAAAGGCCTTGGCAAATGAAAAAGGTCTTCCTGTACTATCTTCTTCTTATGACACTTTTACAGTAGCAAGTATGATAAATAAAGCTATTTATGAAAGTATGGTTAAAAAGGAAATTATTTTAGTTGAAGATGTGATGGAAGTTAACCCTAAGTGTCTAATGGGTACTGACACCATTGCTACTTGGAGAAAACTAATGGCAGAAACTAATCATGAGAGGTATCCTGTGGTAGATGAGGATATGAAGCTTATTGGTATAATTACCTTAAGAGATCTACAAGGACATGAGGATGAAAATGAACCAATACATAGAATTATGAACAAGAATCCCATAAGTGTAACACCAAAAACAACTGTAGCTTACGCTGCTCATATTATGGGGTGGGATGGAATAAAGCTTTGTCCTGTGGTTAATAAAAAGAAGGTAGTAGGAGTTCTAAGTATAGAAGATGTTATAAAAGCAATGCAGTTTGCACTTAGGCAGCCTCAAGTAGCAGAAACTATAGAAGATCTTATTTTAAAGAATTTTAAATGTGAACTTGAAGAGGATAGGTTACACTTTAATGGCGAGATTATTCCTCAAATGCTGGACCCTGTGGGCACTGCTTCTTGGAGCTCTATGAATATGCTACTATCAACTATGGGAATAATGGCATTAAGACAAAATAATAATATTAATATTTCAGTAGATAGTATTATGGCATATTTCATGAAGCCTGTGCAAATGGGTAGCGTTATAGATATATATACAGAAGTTGTGGATAGAGGGAGAAGTTTTTCTAAAGTGGAAATCAGTATGTACAATGGAAATAAGGAACCTGTAGCAAAGGCTATGATTTCTGCAAAAATATTTAGTAAATAAGATCATTAATGCACAAAAGTATTATATTCTAAGAAGCATATAATTTATCTTTTTTAGATTAATATTAGTTCTAAGCATAAGGAGGAGTTGTAATGTTTACACACATAGTATTTTTTAAGTTAAAGAATAAGGAGCAGGCTAGCGAGGCTAGAGACCTTTTACTTAGTATGGAGGGAAAGATACCGCAGCTAAAGGGACTTGAGGTAGGAGTGGATGTGCTACATACGGAGCGTTCATATGATTTGGCCTTGGTAACTAGGTT
>JAJXYA010000158.1 GCA_021780795.1 Bacillota bacterium
ATTGTGATGTAATCCAAAGCATAATTTACTATTTGTAATTAAACTATAAGCTTTCTCACCATATATATCATCAATGTTAATTATTGAATTTTTACTTGATTTAAATAACTTTAATTTTGCATTAAAGTAATTTTCAAAGGTTTTATGAAAATCTAAATGATCTTGAGTTAAGTTTGTAAAAATACTTTCGCAAAACTCTATTCCATATACCCGGTCTAAACTTAAAGAATGGGAAGACACCTCCATAACACAATAATCCACTCTAGAATCCACCATTTGCTTAAAAAGTTCATGTAATTCAAGTGATTCTGGAGTAGTTCTCTCTGTGTGAATTTTCTTATCTCCAATATAATTTGCTATAGTTCCAATAAGGCCAACCTTATATCCCTGCTCTTCTAAAATAGCTTTAATCATAAAAGCTGAAGTTGTTTTTCCATTAGTACCTGTAATCCCTATTATTTTCATACTTTCACTTGGATTATTATAGAAATTAGCTGCACTTACTGCTAGTGCCTTTCTGCTATCTTCAACTTTAATAACCGTGCAATTTAAATATTCCTCTATATTTTTTTGACATACAATTGCAACAGCTCCATTGTTAATTGCATTTTGTATGTATTTATGACCATCAAGATTATATCCCTCTATGCAGAAAAATATATCTCCTTCTTTAATTTTTCTTGAATCATATTGAATTGACTTTATGTCTATATCAATATTACCACTAACTAATTCCAAATTAATCTTCTCCATAACGCTTCTTAACTTCAAATTATCACTCCCTTAAATCATCACCTAAAGTGTTGTCCAGATAAATTGCACTTACACTTTGTCTAAGCTTATAAAAATTTAATTTTCTTTTTATTACTAACCTCTTTTGAAAATAATATACAAGATAAGTTGATTTTATAGTAATATTACTTATCCCCTTTTACATGGCAAATCCGACAGTTCAGCAGTGCTGAATCCTGTCGGTTTTTATTGTCTTTAAGGTCCATAAAAATAAATACCAAATCAAAGATTTTAATATATTTATTTAAATATGCCTAATATATAGTTATACACTATATTTAATTAATCAGCAATAAGATCTAGATGTACTGTGATTGTAGTTCCCTTTTTCACCTCTGTGCCTTCTATGCTTTGTTCCGAGGCAATTCCATCACCAATAAATTGAACTTTTAGACCAAGGCTATTTAAAAGTGCACTAACTGCTTCTGGGCTATTGCCTTTAATATTAGGAACCATTACCATATTGTTATATTGTATTTTTGTATCAGTGTGTAAAATAATTTCGGTTCCTTCTTTAACTGTATATCCTGGCTTAGGGGTCATATCAGTAATAACTTCTCCTTCTGAACTTAATTTTAGCTTTAGATTGTTATCTTTTAATAATTTTTGAGCATCAGCTCTTTTAAGCCCTCTTACCTCAGGCACAATAACATCCTTCAATAAACTCTTCGAAACTTCCTCACTAGAAGCATCAGATTTAAAAGATAAGTAATTGAAAATATCATTAAAAACTTGTTTAGCTACTACAGTTGCAATTTGCCCACCATAATAATTAGATGGATCTGGTTCATCAATATTAATTATTATGGATATTTGAGGATCATTTGCAGGTGCCATCCCAGCAAATGATGAAACATATTTTTGAGGTGCATAAACACCATTTATAACCTTTTGAGCAGTTCCTGTTTTTCCTGCAATATGGTATCCTGCAATATACGCCTTCTTACCCCCACCACTTTCTATAACCTGTTCAAGGTCACTTCGTAGCTGTTTTGCAATTCCCTCATCTATTATTTTTCTTTCATTATAATTTGAATATGTTTGTAGAACACTTTTCTTGTTTAAATCATCATAAGCTACTATTTCTTTCATAACATGAGGCGTTATAAGTTTTCCACCATTTGCAATAGCATTAAAAGCTGTTAAATATTGTACAACAGATAATGTATTGCTTTGACCAAAGGATGTTGTTGCTAGATCAACAGGAGTCATATCTTTAGTTTTTCTAATTATCCCCAAAGCCTCTCCATTTAAATCAATACCAGTTTTTTTACCAAATCCAAATAAATCAATGTACTTATTTAGTTTTTCCGGACCCAATCTTCTACCTAGTTCCATAAATCCCACGTTGCAAGAATTCTTTAAAATATCCACAAAACTTTGAGTTCCATGTCCTGTGGTTTTCCAACACTTTATTGTTCTACCTCCAACGACAGTGCTACCATTACATACAAATCTATCACTATCACTTACTAGATGTTGTTCCATGGCTGCAGTAGCTGTTACCACTTTAAAAATAGAACCTGGTTCAAAAGTATCACTTACCGCTCTGTTTCTCCACGCCTTTTGATTTTCATCATAACTTTTGCTAAGGTCCCAAGGATCATTGGGATTATAGTCTGGTTTATTAACCATACCCAATATTTCCCCATTTTTAGGATTCATTGCAACTATAGTAACTGCAGCTGCCTTATTATCAATCATAGCCTGCTGCGCTGCTTTTTCACAAAAATATTGAATCATCTCGTCAATAGTTAGAACTAAATCCTTACCATCTACAGGCTTTGTATAATCTGATATTGTATAAGGTAATTCCTCACTTTTTCTATCCGTTTCTGAAATTTTTATTCCGGGTATTCCCGATAGGTATTTATCGTAATACAGTTCAACACCAGTTAGTCCATTTCCATCTGAATTAGTATGTCCTAAAACATTTGCTAAGAAATTATTATTGGGATAGTATCTTTTTGTATCACCAGTAATTACAATTCCCCGAAGGTTATGTGCCTTAGAAAAATCACTAATTTTATCCGCCTTATCCTTATCTATTCTTCTCTTCAAAATGGCTGCTCCAATAGGTTTTCCCTTTGAATTAGTCTTAGTTAAAATAGATAAAACCTCATTAGATTCCATTCCTAGTATTTCAGATAATCCTGGTGCAATATCTTGCATAGATAGATTGTTTTTCTTTGTAGTTTCTCGTAATGAATTAAGATCCAAGTCTACCCTAAAAACATTTGCACTTATAGCTAATTCTTTTTCATTTCTGTCTAAAATTCTTCCCCTCTTCGGTGCAATACGAACATCACTTGTCCACTGTAAAATTGCTTTTTCTTTATAATCCTTTCCTTTAACTATCATTACGTAGCTTAACCTACTAACTAATAGAAAAAACAAAAGAAAAAGTATGAAAAAGACAATCAACATTCTACGTTTAACTAAAACCTTGTCTCTATACTCTCCTCTTGCCAATTTTTTTCCTCCTTACTGATCTCTATGGGGAGATAACAATTAAAATCGTTATTCTCCTTGCTGGTTCTCTGGAGTAGATATCAATTATTAATTGCTATCTAAAAAATAATATTTTTTAACTTATTTATTATATTGTTACTTATTTTCACTTCTGAATTTTCCTTGGTTTCTAAATTATTTTTACTCAAGTTGCAGTATTGTATGTCACTAATTCTCGGTTTAACCATATGAAGTTTCGTTGTCGCTATTTCTTCAATATAACTTATATTTCTAAACTTAATTAGTTCTACTTTATACGAATCATTTTCTTTGCTCAACATTTCTATTTCAGCTTTAGATTTAGAAATCGTATCTTGGTAGTTGTAAATCATACAATATCTCGCAATAATAGCCACCCCAATGACAAAACCTAAAAGGATATTTGTAAGAACACTTTTTTTCTTTCTCATATCCTTCAATCTTTTCCTGTACTCTGTCTGTTTTCGTGATTTTTCTAAATCTTCATATTTTCGTTTACTAAAGGATTCATCTGGTGCTAATACCGTATTTCCATTGATTTCAAACTTGTTTTTTTCTACTATCACTTTATTCACCCCATCCCCAATTTAGAACTAAATTTTTTCAGCCACTCTTAGCTTTGCACTTCTGCTTCTTGAATTCATTTCTAATTCTTCTTCAGTTGCCTCTATAGGTTTTTTGCTTATAAGTTTTATACTTGGTGTTTTACCGCACACACAATAAGGTAGATTTTTTGGGCATCCACACGGATCTTGCAAGTTTTTAAATTTGGTTTTAACTATTCTATCTTCAAGTGAGTGGAATGTAATAATTGCCATTCTTCCACTACAATTAAGTCTATTTATTCCATCTTCTATTGCTTTATTTAATATTTTTAATTCTCCGTTAACTTCAATTCTTATACCCTGGAAGGTTCTTTTAGCTGGATGGCCACCTTCTCTCTTAAACTTACCTGGAATAGCTGCATCTATAACATTTACTAGTTCTAAAGTAGTATCAATTGGTTTGTCTTTTCTTCTATCTACTATAAAATTAGCTATTCTTTTTGAAAATTTTTCTTCTCCATAATTTCTTAAAACCTCTGCTATCTGTTCCTCACTATAAGTATTAACCACGTCATGAGCCGATATCCCCTTACTTCTATCCATTCTCATGTCGAGAGTTGCATCCCTCATGTAGCTAAATCCACGTTCTGTCTCATCTAATTGAAAAGAAGAAACTCCTAAATCCATAAGAATACCATCTACTTTTTCTACTCCCAATTTTTCTAATATAGCTTCAATATTATAAAAATTATCGTGTACATATGTAACATTATTAAATTCTTTAAGCTTTTCCCTTGCTGCTTTTAGTGCATCTTCATCTTGATCAATTCCAATTAATCGTCCATTTTTTGATAATCTTTTTAAAATTTCTAAAGAGTGTCCAGCACCTCCCAATGTACAATCAACATAAATTCCATCTTCTTTAATATTTAGCGCCTCAAGGCACTCATTTAATAAAACTGATATGTGCTTAAATTCCATACTTTATCTCCTTCTATATACCTAATTCAATCATCTTTTCTGCAATCTCATCAAAATTCATATCCGAGTCATTGTATTCATCCCATTTATCCTTAGCCCATATTTCTATTCTAGTTGATACTCCTATACTTACTATTTCCTTTTGTATTGAAGCATATTCGCATAAATTTTGTGGTATTAAAGCTCTTCCTTGCTTGTCTATAGTTATTTCATTGGCACCTGAGAAGAAAAAGCGTACAAACGCTCTAGCATCCTTACTAGTTAACGGAAGCTTTTTCAGTTTTTCTTCCATGACTTTCCATTCACTGATTGTGTATATGTACAAACATCCATCTAGACCCTTAGTCAATATAAATTCACTATCCAGTCCATCTCGAAATTTAGTGGGAATAATCATTCTGTTTTTATTATCAATAGCATGTTGATATTCTCCAATAAACATTTTACTCCCCCACTTTGTAACATAACTCCACTTTAAACCACTTTACACCATTTTAAACCACTTTTAAGTATTATTCTATAGAAAAATGAAAATTCCTTCTAATTTTACTGAACTATTATCATTTTTTAAAAATAATTAAACTTTTTTATTGTTTTACTTGGATATATTAACTAAAAATACATCATTAGTATTTATTGCATTTTTAGTAATAACCCACTACTATAATTTACTTTCTTGAAATGCCCTGAGATGTAGAGTATAATTTATAAGGAATTAATAATCTTAAGCGCAAGAAAGGAATGTACATATATATGAAGCTAGGAATCGTAGGTTTACCAAATGTAGGAAAAAGCACATTATTTAATGCAATAACAAAGGCAGGAGCAGAATCTGCTAACTACCCATTTTGTACTATAGAACCAAATGTAGGAGTTGTTAGTGTACCTGACAAAAGATTGGATGTACTACAAACTATTTATAATAGTAAAAAGAAAATTCATACTGCAATTGAATTTTATGATATAGCAGGCCTTGTAAAAGGAGCGAGTAAAGGAGAAGGTCTAGGTAATAAGTTTTTATCTCACATCAGAGAAGTGGAATCTATAGTTCATGTGGTAAGATGTTTTCATGATGAAAATATCGTACACGTAGATGGTACTGTGGATCCTACGCGTGATATAGATACTATTAATTTAGAACTTATTTTTGCTGATCTTGACGTATTAGAAAGAAGAATGGAAAAATCATTAAAACTTGTTCGTTCTGGTGACAAAACAGCTAAAATGGAATATGAACTTATGGAAAGAATAAAAAATCATCTTGAAGCAAACTTTCCAGTAAGAACATTAGAGTTTAGTGAAGAGGAAGCTGCTTTTGCAAACAGTCTTTTCCTAATTACTTCAAAACCAGTATTATATGCTGCAAACATTAGTGAAGATGATCTAATGTCTGGTAATACAGAAAATGATATGGTTAAAAAAGTTAAAGAATTTGCTGCAAATGAGAATTCAGAAGTAATTGTAGTTTGTGCAAGATTAGAAGAAGAATTATCCACTCTAGACGATGAAGAGAAAATGCAACTTTTAGAAGAATATGGCCTTAATGAATCAGGTCTAGATAAACTTATACATGCAAGTTATAAGCTATTAGGATTAATGAGCTATCTAACCGCTGGACCTCAAGAAATAAGAGCTTGGACTATAATCAATGGAACTAAAGCTCCTGCTGCCGCAGGGAAAATCCATTCAGATATCGAAAGAGGTTTTATAAGGGCAGAAATAGTTTCCTTTGACAAGTTAGTTGAATGTGGTTCCGAAGCAGCGGCTAAGGAAAAAGGACTATTTAGACTCGAGGGAAAAGAATATATTATGCAAGATGGTGATGTAGTTAACTTCAGATTTAACGTATAGAAAAGATGTAAATTTAAAAAGCAGGACAACTTAAAATGTCCTGCTTTTTAAATCTCTATCAGTTAATTATTTTTTACCACTATATTTCTTTAATTCCTTGTTAATTGCAGTCATTATCTGTTCGAAGTTCGTATCAGAAGTTCCCATTAGTATCCCGATTGCATCTTCTATAGTGGTCATAGTGTATATATGAAAGTTCCCATTTTTAATTTCTCTCTCAACTTCTTCATTTAAAACCAAGTCTTCTGCATTAGACAACGGTATGGCTACGCCTTTGTCTTTTACTGTATCTAAAGCTTTGCATATTCCAAAAAAGCCTTCTATTTTCTCATTTACTCCTCCTATAGGTTGAACATCACCAAATTGATTTACCGAACCTGTGACGGCTATATTCTGCTTTATAGGTATTTTACTTAGAGCTGAAAGCATACATATTATTTCAGCAACTGAAGCACTATCTCCATCTATTTTGCCGTAAATTTGTTCAAAACTTAAGTGGAAATCTACTGGTAGTTTATTAAATCCCCCATTAATAGTACTTATATATCCCTTTAAAATGTTAATAGATTTACTGTGGATATTTCCACTTAGATTGCTTTCTTGTTGAACATCTATAATATTCCCTTCACCCCTATAACAACAGCAAGTAATCTTTATTGGCTTGCCAAAGCTAAAATATCCTGTATCAATTACTGATAATCCATTTACTTGCCCAATTCTACTATTTGAAACGTCAATAAGCATTTTCTTCTCAATATAATTATTTAGAATCTCCTTTTCCATAATGTCTTTTTTATAACCTATCTCAATTACATCTGCTTCACTAATCTCTTCTTTACGTTCTTCTTTAACCTTATTGTTTGATAAGGTTAATAACTTATTTATTTCATATTTGTCATAGTATATTTTTTTTCTACTCTGAGATTTTCGTGATAAAATCTTTGCTACTTCTCTTATAGCTCCTTTCGTAGGGAACTTAAAATTATTTTCACTACAAATTTTATTTATCTCATATACAAAAGAGGTCTTTAAAGCATTGTCTATATTCTGTATTGGATTGCATTCTGCTTTTATGGTGAAAATTTTTCTAAAGTCTTCATCATAATTATAAAGTAAGTCGTAAGTCTCATAATCCCCAATAAGAATTATCTTCACTTTAATTGGTATGGGTTCTGGTTTTAAGGTACTTAAGGAAACGAGTTCATAAAGGTTTCTGTTATAAGACACATCAACCTCTTCTGTTAACAATGATTTTTTTAAATAATAGTAAGCTGAAGGATTGCTTAGCAAATTATTTATTCTAATTAACAAACACCCTTCATTTGCTCTTAACATGCTACCACTTTTTATAAATCCTATATCTGTAGAATAAACTCCATTGTGATTTTCATATTCTATATTACCTAGTAAGTTTATTAAATTAGGATCTTGTTCAAATATTACTGGTGGAATTTGATTTTTACTGTTATCTACAATTACATTTACAACATATTTATATATAATTTCATTTATTTTTTCCTCATCCTCATCATAGCTTAAAGAGTAATTTTCTATAAGTTTTTTTTCAATATCATTGCATACTATATCAAAATAATTTTGTACAGCTTCATCTTCAGTAAACATATTTTTATATTCTTCTTTTAAATCATTCATTTCATCTTTATAATATACTTCCATTATTTGTCTAATTTTATCTAAGTCCTTTGCTTCAATATCTTTTAATTCCTCTAATATTTCTTTAGCTTTATCTTTTAAAATACCTACTGTATCTAAAATCGTTTCTTTTCTCTCTTTATCTAAGGTGTCATATTCGCTTTCAGTCATTTCTTTCCCGCTACTTAAAGGTATGAATGTAAATCCATTATTAGTGGATTTTATATCAAAGCCTTTTTCTTTTGCCATATCTATCAGTTTAGCTATTAACTCATTTCTTTTCTTTTGAATGTTTTCCTGAATTTCTTCTTTTTCTTTATTTGTAGAATTATTATAAAATTGAAATGTGCACTCTAAATACTCATTCTGCAACTCTTCAATTGTCTCTTTTAGCTTATTGCCTCCCCCATTACTGACAAAAATGGGTTTAGGTATTTTTTCATCTTCATATAACACATAACAAATATCTTTTGGTTTGCTCCTGTTTTGGAAGTTTTTATTTACATATTTCATAATATCTTTAAGGGTTTCTTTTGAAAAATCGTCTATTAAATAAATATTAAAACCCTCTTTATCTATACTGAGGGCAGTTTTAATATTTTCTATTACATCAAAATATTGCGGCATAGTATCTAATGTTTCTCTTGCGCTTGTATCTTCAATATCGAATTCATAAATAATATCCTTTGGAGTTAATTCCCTATTCATATTCCTCCTCCTTTCAATCCTTTATTATATTAATATTCTTAAATTATGAATTTAGGAACAAATATTATCATTAAGAAATAATAATATTTTCTAAATTTATGCATATATATATTTTTTTCTCATGAAGTTTTTATTATAAATATTAAAAATAGACTTTTTTTAATACTTGAGTTAAATTCAAACATAAGATATAATGAGTTTATTGAATTTTTATATTTTTTATAATTTTTATTGTGAAGGAGTAATACTGATGGGATTTAAAGACAAATTGACTAATAGCTATACACAAGCTTATTTAAAAAGATATGGTGATAGACTTACTCAAGCACAAGGTAGGGTTCTATCAGTCAAAGTAGAAGAAAAAAGTTATCTAAAAATACTTTATAAATTAACAGTAACTATCTTAGTAAAGGCCGACGGAAGTAAATCTATTGCTAAGTGTGTGTTTAAGAAAAGACGTTGGTTCAAAAAAATCAACTTTATTTCAGTACTTCAAGGACATTCTGTTATAATTCAAGGAATGAAGGGCAAAAAAGGAAAAGAGCACAGAGAGCAAATCCAAATTGTAAACATTAGAAATATGACTACAAAGAAGGACTTGGTTCCAGTGCAAGGAAATGCACCAAAAGTGCAAAGAGTAAGATCTGATAGACGTTTTAAATAAAAAAAGCTATATGACTTTGTCATATAGCTTTTTAAATCTATAATATAAGTAAATATTTAACGGGATTTCTGTAGGAAAACGGCCTTCAGAAGTCGTTAATATTGCAGAACCATAGGTACTGAACAGTTGCGTAGGTGATAGTAGCTAAGGTGGTTATGATTTAATGCTTGTGCATTAAATATAAGTACAAACTATTTATAAAGGAAATAATACCAGAGAAAAATAAAATAATTGACCATTGACCGAAATTAAGTGGTATTGTATGAAATACTCTTTGAAATAATGGAATATACACTATGCTTATTAACATA
>JAJXYA010000064.1 GCA_021780795.1 Bacillota bacterium
GTCAGGGCAAGAAGTATCCTTATTGCCGCATTTAACTCCTTTAAGTCTTTTAATTGCTTCGTTTATATCCATATCTTTTAGAAGCATAGATAGCCCAAGTGTATTACCAGCACAGCCTCCAATAAATTGGACTGATTTAATTTTATTATTTTCAATTTCAAAGTTGATTTCTTTACTGCATACTCCTGATGTTTTATAATTATACATTTTTTTATCTCTCCTTATTCTTTATAAGCAATAGCTTCAATTTCAATTAGTGCATTTTTAGGAAGTTTTGAAACCTCTAAAGCAGCTCTCGCAGGATAGTTATTAGTGAAAAAGGTTTCATATATTTTATTCATTTCATTAAAATTATTAATATCTGAAAGAGAAACATTAACTTTGACAATATGCGACATGTCCATATTTGCTGCAGTAAGTATTGCTTTAATATTATTAAAAGCTTGAATTGTTTGAGCTTGTATATTATTTTCAACTAACTCACCAGTTAAAGGGTCTAATGGTATCTGACCAGAAATATACAAAAAATTACCTGCTTTTACTGCTTGTGAATAAGGACCTATTGCCTTCGGTGCATTAGTTGTATTAATAATTGTAGACATTTCGTAATCCCTTCTTTCTGTGCTATGTTTTATAATGATAATTATATATGGAAAACGATTTTTATTCAACAAACTTAATTTGAACACTAAAAGCTTTTATAAAAAAGTTAAAAAAAAAGAACTAGTAAAAACTAGCTCTTTTATGTATTTATAAAAAATACGTTAATGTGGGGTTAAAATTAATCGTTCTTTAATTGAGCTAAACAATTTTTGCAAATGTTTTTGCCTTTATAGTTTACAACATCTCTTGCATCACCACAGAAAATACATGCTGGTTGGTATTTCTTTAAAATAATATGTTCACCATCTACATATATTTCTAATGCATCCTTTTCAGCAATTTCTAAAGTTCTTCTTAGTTCTATAGGAATAACAATTCTTCCTAACTCGTCTACTTTTCTAACAACACCTGTTGATTTCATAATTAATCCTCCTAAAATAACAAAAATCGACTTATTTCTAATTAAATGATACCAGAGGTTACATTTAAAGTCAATAATATTTATCAAAATTTATAATATTTATAATAAAAATAAAAATAAAAGATTATTTTGACGAAAAATAGGGAAAAAAATTGCTTGCTATTTAATAATAATTATTATATAATAAACATAAGTCGTAAGACAGAATTAATAAAATAAAAATTTGATTATTGTTTGGGAGGATATAATTATGAAAAAATTTGTTTGTTCAGTATGTGGATATGTTTATGAAGGGGAAGAAGCTCCAGAAGTTTGTCCAGTTTGTAAAGCTACAAAAGATAAATTTGTTGAAAAATCAGATGATAAACTTACATGGGCTGATGAACATAAGATTGGAATAGCAAAAGATGTTGATGCTGAAGTTTTAGAAGGATTAAGAGCTAACTTTACTGGAGAATGTACTGAAGTTGGAATGTATCTTGCTATGAGTCGTCAAGCAGATAGAGAAGGATATCCAGAAATCGCTGAAGCATATAAGAGAATAGCTTTTGAAGAAGCAGAACATGCTTCAAAATTTGCAGAACTTTTAGGAGAAGTTGTAACAGACAGCACAAAGAAAAATTTACAATTAAGAGTTGATGCAGAGCATGGTGCTTGTCAAGGTAAAAAAGATTTAGCTACATTAGCTAAAAAATTGAACTACGATGCTATTCATGATACAGTTCATGAAATGTGTAAAGATGAAGCTAGACATGGTTCTGCTTTCAAAGGCTTATTAGACAGATATTTTGGTAAATAATAAAAAGGTTTTTGTTATTATACATCCTATAAAGCAGGCAGCTCTACATGTCTGCTTTGTAGGATGTATTTCTTTATATTAACTGAAATAAAATACATATTATTTACAAAACAAACCAATAGTGCTATAGTAACTTATAGAATAATTTAGAGGAGTTGAGAGTGTATTATGTGTAAAATTATGGTTCTTGCAATTGGTTTAGCTTAATAATTGGCGAAGTCTGCCCTTTTTTAAGTTAAGTTAATAAGAACGATAATTTGAATGATAATACTCTTTTAACGAATTTAGGTTAATCTTTGCATTATGCATTTTCATGTGCATTTGTGTGATGTTTTTGAAATCTATTTCGGTTCTTTATAGTTAAAGGGCAGAAAGCCTAATTAAAAGTAACTTTTGTTAATAAGGAAAGAGGATATATATCTTCTTTCCTTTATTTATTTTTTGAACAAATAAAATTAGATTATTGCATTTTTGGAGGTAAAATTATGAGTATATTAGAAGTTAAAAATATAAGCCATGGATTTGGCGAAAAAGTATTATTTAGAAATGTTAATTTTAGATTGGTAAAAGGTGAAAAGGTTGGACTTGTAGGAAATAATGGAACAGGAAAATCAACACTTTTTAATATTCTAACTGGCAAAATACTAGCAGATGATGGAGCAATAAGATGGGCTCCTTCTATCAAGATAGGTTATCTTGATCAACATTCAAGTCTTAAGGAGGGTCATACTGTCTTAGAAACACTTAAGGAAGCCTTTAATGAACTTTATGCTATTGAAGCAAAAATATCAAACATAGCAGAGGGCTTATCAAATGCATCAGATGTAGAGATTGAAAAAGCCGTTAAAAAAATGGGTTCTTTACAGGATGAGCTTGATAGAAAAGATTTTTATGGAATAGATACGAAAATAAATAACGTTGTTATGGGTTTAGGACTTAATGCTATAGGTGTTAATACACCTGTTGAAAAATTAAGCGGAGGCCAAAGAACAAAGGTGCTTCTTGCTAAACTTTTATTATCAGGACCACAATTATTGATGTTAGATGAACCTACAAATTATCTTGATAAAGAGCATATTGAATGGCTGAGTGAATACCTTAAAAGTTATAAAAATAGTTATATCATTATTTCCCATGATGCTGAATTTTTAAATAGTGTAGTAAATGTGGTATATCATCTTGAATTCACAACAATAACACGCTATCAAGGAAACTATGAGAATTTCTTAAAGCAACAAAAGCTTGCAAAGGAACTTTATGAAGAGAAATATAACAGACAACAAGAAACAATAAAGAAGATGGAGCAGTACATAAAATCAAATATAGTCGCTGTGTCAACTACAAAGAGCGCTAAAAGCAGGAGAAAGCAACTTGAAAAGATAGAGCGTCTTGAAAAACCTAAGAATCTACCAAAACCAAAATTCTTATTTAAAAAAGCAAGGGAGCTTGGTAGCGTTGTATTTGAAACTAAAAAGCTTGCTATAGGATACAATTTTCCGCTTATGGATGGACTCAATTTTAAGCTTGAAAGAAACCAAAAAATCGCCATAACAGGCTGTAATGGAATAGGCAAGTCTACGCTACTTAAAACAATAATGGGAATTATTCCGAAACTAAACGGTGATATTAAGTACGGAGATTTTTTGTATCCTGCTTATTATGAGCAAGAATGTTATGATAACAATGATGTAACGCCTATAGAATATATATGGAATCACTTCCCTGATATGGTGCAAAAAGATATAAGAGCAGCACTAGCTCAGTGTGGTCTAAAAGAGGAACATATATTTGAAAAGATGGTTAAGCTAAGCGGCGGTGAGCAGGCGAGGGTTAGACTTTGCAAGCTGGTGCTCACAAAAAGCAATTGGCTATTGCTAGATGAACCAACAAATCATCTAGATGTTAGTGCAAAGAATGAACTAAAGAAGAGCCTTGAAATTTATCATGGAAGTATAATACTTGTATGTCATGAAAAAGACTTTTATGAAGGCTGGGTAGATCAAGTTTGGGATATGGAAAATATGATTTCATAGTTTTTTTAGACAGTCAATTTATGGCATATATAAAGGAAATTAATACGAACTTTTAATATAAAATTAAGATTATTATTCGTAATTTATATTGACTACCTTTTAGCCCTTTGATAATATGATATGTGGTGAATAAAATTCAGGGCAATGTAATATACTTAAAGACCTATTTTACACTATATGAAAGTGAGGATTTATTATGTCAGCATTTATTGTTTTAGGAGCACAATGGGGCGATGAAGGAAAAGGAAAAATGACAGATTATCTTGCTGAAGGCGCTGATGTTGTTGTAAGATTTCAAGGTGGAAACAATGCAGGGCATACAGTTGAAGTTGGAGATAAAAAATATAAACTGCATCTAATTCCATCAGGAGTACTATATAAAAATAAGTTAAATGTAATTGGTAATGGGGTTGTATTAGACCCTAAGGCAATGTTTGAAGAATTAGATTATCTAAAAAATTTAGGTGTAACAGTTACAGAAGATAACCTTATTGTTAGTGATAGAGCACATCTTATTATGCCATATCATAAAGCATTAGATTTAGCAAAAGAAAAAGCTAGAGGGAAAAATGATATTGGTACAACAGGTAAGGGAATTGGACCATGTTATACGGATAAAGCAGAGAGATGTGGAATTAGAGTTTGTGATTTATTGCATAAGGATGTTTTTAAGGAAAGATTAAAGGAAAATATAGAAGCAAAAAATCAAGTTTTAACTAAGATTTATGGATTAGATGAACTTAATTTTGATGAAATTTATGAAGAATACTTAATATATGCGGAAAAGTTAAGACCTTATGTTAAAGATATATCAGTTAGAGTATATAATGAAATAAAAGCAGGTAAAAATGTGCTTTTTGAAGGAGCACAAGGAAACCTTTTAGATATAGATTATGGAACTTATCCATATGTAACATCTTCAAATACTATAGCAGGAGGAGTTAGTATTGGTGCAGGTATCGGACCAAATCTAATAGATAGTGCTGTTGGTATTGCTAAAGCATATACTACAAGAGTAGGAAAGGGACCTTTCCCAACTGAACTTCTTGATGAAATGGGAGAACATATAAGAACAGTAGGCCATGAATATGGAGTTACTACAGGAAGGGCAAGAAGATGTGGATGGCTTGATATAGTAATATTAAAATCAGCTGCTAGAGTTTCTGGACTTACTAGCTTTGCAGTAACCAAAATAGATACTCTTGCAGGAATTGAAAAAGTTAAAATGTGTGTTGGATATGAATTTAATGGAGAAGTTATTGATTATTTTCCAGCAAGCCTTGAAGATTTAGCGTTATGTAAACCGATTTATGAAGAATTTGATGGTTGGGATAGTAGTGTAGAGACTGCAAAAACATACGAAGAACTTCCTAAAAATGCAAAAATATACTTGAAGAGAATAGAAGAGTTAACAGACACAAAAATTTCTATTGTTTCTGTTGGACCAAGAAGAGATCAAACTATTGTAGTATCGGAAATATAAAGGTATAATGTAATAAACATTGTTATATTATATTAAGAAAAGAGGAGATTATTATGGTAACTAAAGATATGACAATTGGTCAAATCGTAAGAACTACACCTGAAGCTGTTGAAACATTAATGAGCTTTGGTATGGGATGCGTTGGCTGTCCATCATCACAAGGAGAAACTTTAGAACAGGCAGCAGCAGTTCATGGTTTGGATTTAGAAAGCTTACTTACAGCTTTAAACAAATAATTTTTAAAAACATATTTCAGAAGGGATTATTCCTTTCTGGGATATGTTTTTTTTAACTTATTTATGCTATCCATCTCCATACCTTTAAAGGTTGGAGATGGATAGCATTTTATTTTCTTAGTTTCAATATCTAAGAAAATAAAAAGAAATGTATATATTTTATTAGAAGTGTAAACACTAACATTGTTAAAAGAGGTTGGTTCATACCTTGTTAGCTTGGTAACATTGTCCTTGTTGTAGGATATTACCCAAGAAGCACCCACTTCTACAAGTGGGCGTGAGTTCACTATAGTAAAATCTAATGAAATTGTGTAAATAAACATTAGCGGTGGCCCGGAAAATAATTTTCATATAAAGTCAAAGCTCTGAGCATTTAGAAAGAGTGCAAAGTAATATAGTTCATGAGGGTAGATGGGCACAGCCCAAACCCCTAGTATGTTTCCATGGGTTGCCACCCAAACCCCAATAGGTTTATAATATTATTAAGGATTAATGGAGGTGGGGTATGATTATTTCAGAAGGTTTATATAAAATACATAATTATGAAGCTGATAGAGATGGTAAGGTTTTTGTTGCTACACTAATGAATTTTCTTCAGGATATGGCGTGTGAACAAGCTGAAGATTTGGGAATAGGCATAAAATATTTGATTGAAAATAATTTAGCCTGGGTTATATATAAATGGGACGTAAAAATAAATAGCTATCCGTCAATTGGTGATGAAATCAAGGTAAGAACTTGGCCATTTTCATATAAGAAATTTTACGCATATAGGCAATTTGACGTCATTAATTCGGAAGGTGAAGTAATAGCTACAGCAAATTCACTTTGGTTTTTGATTAATCTTGCAAAAAGAAGACCTACCAAGATATCAGATGAAATGATTTCGAAATTTGATCTAAAAGATTGTGAAGGAAAAGAATTAGTTTTTGAAAAGTTATACAAGCCTGAAAAAGATGAAATAGTAAAGAACTTTCATGTAAGGTATGGTGATATTGATACAAACAGGCATGTGAACAATGTTATTTATATTTCATGGTCGCTAGAATCTATTCCTTTTGATATATTAAGCAATTGTTCATTAAAGGAGCTAAAGGTAAATTACGAAAAAGAAACAAATTATGGCGATGAAGTTAAAGTTAAGACTCAAATTATTAATAATGGTAATGAATATGTTGTTATTAGCTCAGTTTTAAATGAAAAAGATGAAAAATTGACATTAGTAAAGAGTATTTGGAAATAATGCAGTAATTGTGTCTAAGAAGTAACAAGGGCTGTGGCAAAAAATAAGAAGGCGACGCAAGTTGCTTATATAAAATCCTTAGTAAGTGCAAAGCATTGAGTTTTAATTGACAATGGACAATGGACAATGGACAGTGGACAATTAAGGAGGTTTTTCTTCCTTTCAGGCAGAAAAACTACAAATTATTATTTTTAGGTTTTGCATAGCAAAACCATCATTGTCAATTGTCCATTGTCAACTGTCCATTAAAACTCTCTGCGGTTCACTTTTAAACTTTTTATAGCTTAACAATGTGCGTCGCATCTTTTTTCTTTTGCGACACTACTGCTAGCTTTTTCCTGCCAAATATCCGGAGCTCCAAGCCCATTGAAGGTTAAAGCCTCCACAATCGCCATCAACATCTAAAATTTCTCCGCAAAAATATAGATTTTTAACTAAGGTTGATTCCATAGAACTATTGTTAATATTTTTAGTATCAATACCTCCAGCAGTAACTTGTGAATTATTAAAAGAATTGTTTCCCACAACTTCAAATTTCCATTCCTTTAAAAGAGAATAAATATTGCTTTTTTCTTTCCAGCTTAATTCGTAACAAGGTTTATGAATATCAATAACGTCTGCTTCTTTTAAAAGTATTGGTATTAGCTTTTTGTTAATAATACCAATAAAAGAGGAAAATACACTTCTATAGCTAAAGGTTCCCCAGTGATTTTCAAGAAAATCCATTAGCTCCTTCTTAGATTTTGATGGTATTAAATCAATTGTTAAGCTAGTATTTTTGTTTTTCATTAAACATGAAGTTGCAAGCCTACTAAGCTGCAAAATTGGCGGCCCTGATATTCCATAATCAGTAAAGAGGATTTCACCAAATTCCTTTTGCAAAGGAGTACCATCTACAATAATTTCTGCAAACCCATCAAATTTAATTCCAGAAAGAGCCTTTAAATTTTTATAATTAAGTTTAAGCTGGACTAAAGCAGGAAATGGTTCTATAACCTTATGCCCTAATTTTTTCGCTAGAGAGTATCCAGAACCATCCGAACCTGTTTTTGAAGCTGATTTGCCTCCACAGGCTATAATTAATTTTTTACACTTAAAAATGTCCCCTGAAGTACATTCCACATTAAAGTCATCTTTTATCTTTTTAATATCCGTAACTTTTGAATTTAAATATATTGGTATTTCTCTTTCTTCAAGAGCCATCTTTAAAATATCTAATACAGAAGAAGCCTGAAGGGACATAGGATACATTTTGTCATCTTCTAGTGTAATTAACTGCATACCTATAGAGTTAAAAAAAGTCTCAGTATCATAAGCATTAAAATTTGTTAAGGCAAATTTAAAAAAGCTATCATTATCGCTATGGTATCTATTTAAGTTTATGCATTTGTTTGAAATATTACAGCGACCATTTCCTGTGACAAGTATTTTCTTACCAATACGGTCGTTACCTTCTATTAAAGCCACATCTTTTCCCATATCTTTTGCAGTTAACGCTGCAATAATTCCGGAAGCACCAGCTCCAACTATAATAGTATCGTGTTTCAAAATGGAACTCTCCTTTTTTAAGATGCTATATAAAAGTAATATATAAAACTTGCATCATCTTATTTTGTTTATATTTCATTTTACATTAAAACTATATTTATTTCTATAACAATATAATCTGTATTCATATAGCTTAATAGTATATAATAAAAAAAAGGAGAGTGATAAATATGTTGGCACAACAATTTATGAGTTATAAAAATTGGGTTGTAGTTGGAGATGTTGCAAACAGCGAAAAGTATGCATTCAAAATTTTTAATGCATTAAAAAGTAAAGGTTATAATGTAAAAGGTATAAATCCTCGAAAAGGCAGTGAAGAAGTGCTAACTGACTTAAATTTAGTAGAATATGATGTGGACGTAATAGATTTGTGCATAAATCCAAAAGAAGGAATAAAGATATTAGAAGTAGCAAAAAAACTAAATATAAAAAAAGTACTTATACAGCCAGGTGCTGAATCTTTAGAAATATTGGAATATTGCAAAAATAATGATATTATAGCAATAGAAGGTTGTGCATTAGTACAGCTTTCAAATATGGGTGTATAAGGTGGGAATATTATGTTTACAATTTATGCGGTATCGGATTCTATTGGGGAAACAGCTGAACAAGTAGCAAGAGCAACAGCAAGCCAATTTGAATGTGAGATTGAAGTGAAGAGAATAACTTACGTAAATACCTTTAATGAAGTCAATAGGTTTATTCAAGGTATTGAGGATAAAGGTAATTGTATGATCATATCTACAGTAGTCTTGGTTGATGTTCGTGAATTTCTAGTCCAAAGATGCGTAGAAAATTCTATTCAAATTAGTAATGTTTTAGGACCATGTGTGAGTATGGCCTCTATAGCATTAAATAAGATGCCTGATTACAAGCCAGGTGCTGTATGGGATATGGATGAAGAATATTATAAAAAAATAGAGGCTATGGAATTTGCAATACAATATGATGATAGCAAAGATAATAGTGGAATAAAGCATGCAGATGTAATTTTGACAGGCTTATCAAGAACTTCTAAGACGCCTATTTGCATGTACCTAGCAAATAAAGGGGTAAAGGCTTTAAATGTACCGCTAATGCCTGAGGTTAAAGTGCCACAAGAACTTTATGAGATAGATAGAAAAAAGATAATTGGATTAACAATAGACCCTATGCAATTAATTGATATAAGAAAACATAGGATAGACAGATATTCTAGATTAACCAATGATATCGAATATGCTAATGCAGAAAGAGTTTTACAGGAGCTTGAATATGCTGACAGAATAATGAAAAGATTAGGTTGTAAAATAATAGATGTTACAACAAGAGCAATAGAAGATACAGCTTTGATTATTTTGGAATATATAGGTAAAAAATCGTGATACAGGTAGCTTAAATAAAAATATTTTAAAAAAAATAAAAGTTTTTGTTGACAGTCATTGTGTTTTTTTGTATTATATTTATTGTTAGGTCGCAAGGCAAGACAATGAATATATACGGCCCATTGGTCAAGCGGTCAAGACACCACCCTTTCACGGTGGTAACATGGGTTCGATTCCCGTATGGGTCATTTAAATTTTGTGGGCGCATAGCTCAGCTGGGAGAGCATCTGCCTTACAAGCAGAGGGT
>JAJXYA010000386.1 GCA_021780795.1 Bacillota bacterium
ATAAGTGAGGGAAAAAAGGCGGATGTGGTAGTTGTAGACCCACCGAGAAAGGGTTGTGAAAAGTCTCTTTTAGAGGCAATTGCGAAAATGAGCCCACAAAGGATAGTGTATGTTTCTTGTGATCCAGCAACCCTTGCAAGAGATTTAGGGATTTTAGAAGAGCTCAGCTATAGGACTGTTGAGGTTCAGCCGGTGGATATGTTCCCGATGACTGGACATGTTGAGGTCGTAACTTTGCTTACAAGGAGAGAAACGACGAAGTAAGGAATTAGTACGACCCATGCAAGGCATGCCCAAGAAGGCGAGTGAAGCGAAGGCTGATTGGCAGCAGGCTACTGCGGAGACCGAATTAAGCAGAAGAAATTGGGAGTATACGAATTAAGAATAAAATTAGGATCAGATGCATCAAGAATATTTTATTTCACGTATCATAGAGATACTTTTGTATTGCTGAATGGATTTCTTAAAAAGACAGATAAAACGCCAAGGCTAGAACTTGAAAAAGCAAAAAGATATAAAGAAGATTATGAAAAGAGGTGTGAAGATGAGTAAAGCAAGTGTTGATTTCTGAGGTAATAAGAGCAAGAAGAGAATTAAATTTAACACAACAAGAATTAGCTTCTAGAATGGGAACTCAAAAATCAAATATCAAATATTAGCAGGCTTGAAAGTGGAAACTATAATCCTTCTTTAGATTTTTTAAGTAAGCTTGCAAAAGGACTAGGAAAAGAAATTCATATTGAACTAAGATAATATTATATAATTTTACACGAAGTGCAGAGATAGAAAGATGCACTTCGTGTTTTTTGCCAGGTGAAAAAATGTTAACAATATTTTTTATATTTTCCTGTTTATTTTCCTTTGGAGTTTACATGATAGCAGCAGACAGATTAAAGTTTCCTAGTTTTAAGGCTTCAAAGGTAATATTAAGTTTTAGCAGGACTCGGAAAAAATAAGCGAATTTGGTTATCATTCCATTCAAGTAACAAGGAGCATATTTGCATATTGAGTATGTTTTATAATTCTATATATATTTTTATTTGGTTTTAAGTTGGATTTTGCAAGATTAAGGAATGTTGTTAAGTTACTAAAAGTGTTATTATTGTCGATGAAAATTTACCAATAGGAGTAATTACAAATACAGCAGTTATTCCATTATTGCGTTAAAATCCTATTTTCTAGGGTGCTTCATTTGTAACACTATAAAGTTTCTAGAAATGAAATTATGGCTGAGCAACCTCTTCTGGTCTCTCTTGTTGAGCCCAATGTCCACAATCATCAAGAAATATAGTTTTACGGATATTTGGAACAAGATTCATCATTTCAGAAATTATTTGATGCATTCCTGGAATACTTAACCCAACATCACGTCTTCCTACTATAAATAGGGCAGGAATTGTTACTTTCAATCCATTGAAACAACTTAATAGTTCTCTATTTCTATCCAAATTACGGTAATAATTTAATCCACCACGAAAACCTGTTTTAACTAATGCTTCCGTATAAACATCTAAGTCCTTTTCTTCAAGCCAAGATGTTGTTTTAGGTGTTGGTAATACTGAAAGTAGCCCTTTCTCTATTCATTCTATTTGTAATTAAATAGCATAATCGGTTGTTTATAAACGCTTGTTGTTAAAGTGATTTGTTCATGATACAATCTCCAAAGGCAGTAACCTTTGCTATTGTTGCTGAAACCTCTCTTTGAAATTCCTTCACATGCGTACGAATATCCATCAATTTGTCCTTTATATTAAAGAGTTACGAGATCTTATTGTAACCGTCAAAATTTAACGCCTATAATCTATGAAAATATTATAATAAAATTTGCAGGATAAAATAGAAATTGGAAGCTGGAATTTAGGTGCTAAAGTTCTGGGGCTTAGTTAATAAGATTGATGAACATCCTATTCAAATGTTATTATTAGGAATATAACAAAAAATATTAAATGTAGATTAGTTATAAAAACTTTGAAAGATTATTTTTGTATTTAATTAATATATGATAGCAATTTAGGGAGGATTGATGAAAATGCAATATAATATATTGATTGTAGAAGATGAATCAGATATAAATGAATTGCTGGTTAAGATATTAGAAGAAGCACAATACAAGACTGTACAAGCTTTTTCTGGTACAGAAGCAAAATTATTATTAGAGAAAAAAATTCCAGACCTTATTTTACTTGATCTTATGCTTCCTGGAATATCAGGAGAGGAATTATTGTATGATATTAGAGAAAATAAACATTCTAACGTTCCTGTTCTGGTACTATCAGCAAAAAATTCTTTAGGTGATAAAGTATCACTTCTGAAGGATGGTGCAGATGATTACATAACTAAGCCTTTTGAACCAGAAGAAGTGATTGCAAGAGTTCAATCAGCCTTAAGACGTTTAGGGAAAGAAGATAATTGTAAAAAAATTCTAACATATAAAGATTTACAGCTTAATCCTCAAGGAAGAATAGTAAAATTTGATGGAACAGAAATAGAATTAACTGCTCATGAGTACGATATTCTATATCTTTTAATCAAAAATCCAGAGAAAGTGTATTCCAGAGAAAGTTTGTATGAATTGGTGTGGCATGGTGGATATTACGGTGAAAATAATACTGTAAATGTCCATGTTAGCAATTTAAGAAAAAAATTGAAGGAAGCAGGTTCCAAAGAAGATTATATTCAGACCGTATATGGTATTGGATTTAAACTTCAATAAAGAACTTTATGACTTCTTTAAAAGTTCTTTATGACTTATTTAAGATTGAAATGTTAAAATATGTTTGTGAATAAAGAAATCTAAAAGTTGATAAATGTATTTTTATATGGAGGTAGAAAATGAATGATTATGTCATAGAGACTAAACAAGCTACAAAGGCATACGGCTCGCTCCTTGCATTAGATAATGTAAATATTCATGTGAAAAGAGGAAGTATTTATGGACTAGTCGGCGATAATGGAGCAGGAAAAAGTACACTTTTAAAATTGCTAGCAGGACATAGTTATGTAACAAAAGGAGAAATACAGCTTTTTGGGAAACATGAAGAAAAAGAGTTGGAAAGTTCCCGAAAAAAAATAGGCTTCATGGTTGAACATACTGGCTTTTTCGCTGATTTAACTATAGAACAGACATTAAAGTATTATTGTATTCAAAAGGGTATCCCTGATAGGAAAAAAATTGGTGAGATGATAAAACTAACAGGTATTGAAGAAAAGCGAAACAGCAAATGCAAAAATCTTTCACTGGGGCAAAAACAGAGATTAGGTCTTGCCATTGCCATGCTTGGACAACCACAGGTTTTAGTTTTGGATGAACCTATCAACGGATTAGACCCTAGCGGCATTATTGAACTCCGCAATTTGCTACACCATTTAAATGAGGAAAAGAAGATTACCATTTTACTCTCAAGCCACATATTATCTGAACTTGAACAAATTGCTACAGCATATGGCTTTTTAAGCAAAGGAAATTTGATTGAGGAAATCTCGGCACATGAATTACATGAGAAATGTTCAGATTGTATTGAAATTAAAGTATCAGATGTAGAAAAGTATTCGGTTATTTTGGAAAGGAATGTTCCAAAAGAAACGTATAAAGTCCTTCCAAAGAATACTATTCGTATCCATAAACCGCAGGCACAACCAGAAGTTTATAGCAAATTAGCCTCTGATAACCACATATATATAACAAGCATGAGAACAATTCAATCTTCTTTGGAAGATTATTATATGGAGTTAAAGAAAAGAGGTGCTGGGAAATGTTAAATTATATAAAGAGTGAATTTTATAGAGTATTTCACAGTAAAGGTATATATTATTTAACTGGAATTTTAGCAATTCTGTCATTTTTGCTGAATGCAGTATTAGCATGGTTTGGAAAAATGGATGGCTCAAGTTTTCCATATGATACAACTTCCTTTTCATATTCAAATTTAGTAGCAAGCCCAATGCTTTTTTGTGTTATAGGTACTATTATTGGAATTGTTTTTTATGAGGGAAACAGAAAAAACGGCAATTTAAAAAATACCATTGCTTCTGGTATTTCAAGAACAAAAATCTTTGCCGGACAATGTATTGTAACCACTGTTTCAGCTATATTTTCTTTGATTATAGTTGTGAGTGTTTATATAGTAAGTGCAGTTGTTTTGTTGCAACATACAGGTCCCGTAAATCTGATGGATTTAGTTACAGAAATTCCAGCTGTATTTTTTATTTCTGTTGCTGCTTTGATTTTGGGAATTATTTGTATAGAAGCATGTGAAAAAAATTCTATAGGAATTATCATTTGGATTGCAATTTGGTTTATTATTCCTAAAATATTTTTTTACTTAGGCCTTCGATTTGATAGAATTCATAGCATTGCCATGTGGATGCCCGATAATTTCTTAGGTACAGATGGAATGACTGTTAATATGTCAAAGTGCATCACTGCATGGAGTACAACAGAAGGAATGACTAAATGTTTCATTTCTGGTATAGTTGGAACCATTGTTTTTTTCATGTCTGGTATTGTATTATTAAAAAAAAGAGAATTGTAAATTAGATGTATTATTTTGAATAGGAGGTTAAAAATGCTGTATATTATTTTATCTATCATAGGAGGTTATTTTGCATTTCGATACCTTTCTATTCTATATGCATTTGGTGAGATAACAAAAGAATTGCAGGAAATACAAAAGGACCTTACCCAAAACCAAAGTCTGCATTTACCAATACCCAATCGTAATTTAGAAAAAGTGTTGTGTACTTTAAATAATACTTTAGAGGAAATCAGAAAAGAACGGCAGAAATATGAAAAAAGAGAAAAAGAGTTTAGAAGGCAAATTGAAAATATCAGTCATGATTTACGTACTCCGCTAACTGTAATCCTAGGTTATTTAAAATTTATGAAAAAAGCAGATAAAGAACCTGAAATGGATAAAAATCTAAGTGAAGCATTAGAAATTATTGAGCGTAAAGCAGAAATTATGAAAATATTAGTAACCCAGTTTTATGATTTTTCCCGTTTAAATGCAGGAGATTATAGTCTTACGCTTAATAATGTAGATATTTCTAGAACTTTGAGGGAATCGCTTACTGGTAACTATCAAGTGCTGGATCAATCGAATTTAGCTATAGAGGTTGATATACCAGAACACCCGATATGGGTAATCGGGGACGATTCTGCACTAGAAAGAATTTTTTTTAACTTATTCCAAAATGCTGGCAGATATGCTGAAAGTTTCTTAACAATTTCAATTAAAGAAGATATGGAAAATGTATCGATTTCATTCATCAACGATACAAATATGCTTTCTGAAGAGGATATACCACATTTGTTTGATAGATTTTATATGCAGGATAGTTCACGAAATCAAGGTGGTACAGGCTTAGGATTGACAGTTGCAAAATCACTTGCAGAAGAAATGGAAGGAATATTGGATGTTACCATTGTTAATAAAGAAGCGCTAAACTCTAAAAAGGATAAATTAACTATATGCTTTGATTTGTGCATGAAAGCAAGGAGATATACATAAATGTTTCAGTTATCTAGATAAAAGGTTATTAACAAAGTGGAGATAATATCAAAAGCATAAGGGTTAAAGAAATCAATATAAGTACTTACTAAATTAATTCTATTATACTGCTATCTTTAAAAACATTACTATCAGGAGGAAAACATATAATGCAATGTAGTCTTAGGCAATCAGTTTGCAACAGATATGGAGGTTAACGTAAATGATAAAATCCAAATTGGAATAAAAGGAAAGATTTTAAGTTTTAAAGTTATTGGTATAATGAACAAGAATATGCTTAATGATGATAATAAAATATATATAAGCTTAAATTGTATGCAAAAGGCTGATTTGTTAAATGATGACAGTAGTAACTTGCAATATTTTATTAAATGTGATTCTAACGATGAAAAACAAATGATATATAACTTAAGTAAAAGATTAAAACAAGCACAAGTATTTAATTTGACAGATGCACTTAATGAATTAAGTGGATATATTCAAAATTTAGCATTTGTATTTATATTAATTTGTTGCATAAGTATATTTGCTGCAGTCTGCTTAATGGGTAATATATTTATGATTATAAACTATGAGAGGATTAAAGAATTTCTTGTGCTGAAAGTAGTTGGTGCTAAAAATAAAGATATAAGGGAAATTACAATTATTGAAGGGATTATAATAGGAGGACTATCTGGAGTTTTAGGTACGCTAATAAGTGAGATATTAGGCTGTATTATAATGAATAGTATGTTTTATTCAAAATACTATCCAAATATTTTTATAATATGTGGTATGATTTTTATAGCTTTGATAATAGCAATTATTTCATCTTTAGTTGTTATTGCTAACATGAAAATTGAAAATTACAGTGATATGTTTAGAATGGAATAATAGAAGTGTAGTGAAGAGATTAAATAATGTTATGCTAAAATTTATAGATTTCAAAGCAAATATATTTTATAGTATCTGAGAAAAATTTGTAAAAATTGTACAATTGCTAAAAAAGATATAAATTAAAAGAAGTTAGCATACTCCTTGAATTTGAGAGGGGGGACAATCTTTACGCAAAACAAATTTCTACGCGTATTAGTATCATTATATTATCACAACACATGTGGATACGGTAGTTCTTTTGTTCCAACAAAAGCCAAGTGATCGAATTGCAGTTGATTTGGATTTGGATGAGTTGGATGTTACGTCTGCTGAAACGAAAGCGACTTATGCTGAGATTAAGGATTATGTTTTGAAAGAGCATGGACTTAAGGTTTCTAATCTGTATATTTCACAGGTAAAAAGAAAATGTGGATTGGAAGTTGGGGAGAATTATAACCTGGCTAAGTCTGAAGATGCGAAGCAACCCAATTGTCCGGAAGAGAAGGAAAAGGCGAATGCGCAAGTTATATTTGATGAGCCAGAAGATGAAGGCTATCTTGTGAGATTGGCAAGAGAAGAGCCAGCAAATTATGTATCATATGCTTTGAAGCCGGATGGGTTGCAGGAGTATGTGGACGCGATGAATGTGTTTAATTAGTTTGTGAAAGAGTCAGTTGATATCAGCTGGCTCTTTTTAAAATTATGGATGAAATATATGGTATTTTTTTATATAATTAAAATGTAGGAGTTTAACATTAAATAGATCATAGATTGTGGGGGAAGTATATGATAAAAGTATTTTTAGTCCGACATGCAGAGCCTGAACATGATTGGGAAGATGATAGAACAAGACCATTAACTGCGGAAGGAAAAATGGATTCTAAGTCTGTGAAGAGTTTTTTGAAGGATAAAAAAATAGACTGTTTTTATAGTAGTCCATATTGCAAAGTTTATAATAAGAATGTAGGAAAAATATGAAATAAAAATGTCGTAAAACCTACATTCTTATTTTGTATTTATAGATATATATTGATACACTCTTTAAGGGGGTGAATCAGTATGAACTGCAACTTACAAGGAGAACTGACAATTATGGATAACTTTGATATTAAACCAAACTACGCAGCTCTCGGCAGAAAATATAGTATGGATTGGAGGACAGTTAAAAAATATCATGAAGGATATAAGGGAAAGCCTAAAAACAGGAATAAATCCAGCAGGCTTGATTCTTTTAAAAATGAAATTAAAGATAAACTCAAGATAAAGAGAGTAACAGTTAGAGGAGTCTATGAGTTTATGATAAAAAAATATGGTATCGCTAATATAGGATCTTACACAAATTTTATAGCTTATGTTAAAAAGCACAAGCTCAAAGATGGTAATAAATCAGAGGGGCATCCACGAGTTGAGACACTACCTGGTGTGCAAGCACAGGTAGATTGGAAGGAGGATATAACAATAGTCTCTAGATATAGAGAGATATTTATTATCAATGTATTTCATATGGTGTTAAGTTTTTCAAGATACAGTCATCTAGAATTATCAATACAGAAAAGAACAGATGATGTCTACAGAGGTATGATAAATAGTTTTGAGGCTTTTGGAGGAGTACCAGAAGAGATTCTTTTTGACAACATGTCAACAGTTGCTAATACTCATGGCAAGCATAAAAAGCCAACTACGGGGATATCAAAGCTAGCAAAAGATTTTAACTTTAAAATTAGGTTGTGTGCTACAAGAGCACCACAAACAAAGGGTTCTGTAGAAGCAAAAAACAAAGTAATAGATTGGATCAGACCTTATGAGGGAGAGTTTGAAGATTTAGGTGATCTTATCAAAATCATAAAAAATATAAATTCAGATATGAACATAAATGTTAATGAAGATATAGGAATATCTCCCACAGCATTATTCTACAAAGAAAAAGAGTATCTTCAATCATTGCCATCTCGTGCAATCATAGAACACTATCTGCGCCCAAACAGTTACCGTGTATCTAATGAAGCTCTAATACGATATGGTAATAGTAAATACTCTGTGGATTCAAAACTCATTAACGAGGAAGTAACCGTAGATACACTCGAAAATAACCTTTATATCTATTATAAAGGAAAACTTGTTACTTATCATCCACTTAGTGAAAAAAAGATTAATTATAAACCAGAACATTATGAAAATCTGATGAAAGGAAAAGTAAAAGATACCGATATGAGTGAAAGAATAGAAGAGAACTTAAGAATAATGGATGCATTGCTTGATATGCGTAAGGTTGAAGTATCTTCTATAGAAGCCACTAAGTCTGCAGATGCACTTATAGCTTATATAAATCAAAATAGCTGTGGCAGATGGGTTATAAATAATTATAGACATCTTTCCGCTTCTGACAAGCTTATATTTATAAAAAATATGAACAAAGTGCTACCTTATGTAAAAAACAAAGATGCATTTATCGAAAGAATTAAATATTCCATGAAGGAAAACCTTTGCAAAACTATAGATTTTGACTGTTATGTCAATGATTTTATGGCTACTGCAAAATACGAATGTGTACTTTCAGATGAAGGCTATGAAATAATACATAAAAGGTATGCGAAAGAAATAAATCAATTTTTAAAGGATATGGGAAAACAATATGCTACCGAGAATGAAGCTGAAAATAATGATTTAGATTTCAGCTTAGATTCAGAAATATCATGTAAGGAGGTTAAATCTTATGAATAATTACAATGCTCTAATAAATAATCTTGAAGAGCTTGAATTAAACAGAATAAGAGAAAATTTAGACAGTTACTTAGACTTTATAGCAGATGGCACCAAAACAGCAGTAGATGCATTTTATGAATTAAGTATGATGGAAGTAAAGTTCAGAAAAGAACAAGCTATAACCGGATGTGTAAAAGTTGCAAACTTTCCATTTATAAAAGAAATTAATGAGTTTGATTTTATATTTCAGCCATCAATAGATAAAAATAAGATAATGGATTTGATGACACTTAGGTTTATAGAAAATAGTGAGAATATTATATTTTGTGGTACTCCAGGTGTTGGGAAAACTAATCTATCAGTATCAATAGGTATAGCTGCTGCAAAGCAAAGATACTGTGTTTACTTCATTACATTTCAAGATCTAATTTCACAGTTAAAGAAAGCTGCATCTGAAAATCGACTTGATGCACGAATAAAGTGGTTTTGCAGGTATAAGCTTTTAATTATTGACGAACTTGGATATCAAAGAATGGATACAGATTCAGCAAATCTGTTTTTCAACCTTATATCAAAGAGATATGAAAAATCTTCAACAATAATAACAACAAACAGTCCATTTTCAAAATGGGCAGATATTTTTCAAGAGCCTGTGCTTACTAATGCACTATTAGACCGTTTACTGCATCATTGCTCAGTTTTGAATATAAATGGTCCGTCATACAGGCTTAAGGAACAGATGCAGTATATGACTGAAGATGCATCATAAAATACAAAATAAAAATGTAGGTTTTCATACATATTTATTTTGTATAAAACCTACATTTTTATATTGACT
>JAJXYA010000307.1 GCA_021780795.1 Bacillota bacterium
GATGTTTTAAATTTTATTGATAAAGTAGTTTATTCAATAGTAACTTCTTTAAAGCATAATCTTAGTCCTAATGTATATACTGCTTTGGCACTACACATTAACACCTTGATAACTAGAGTAACAAATCACAAAACTATAATTAACCCACAGCTTAATAAAATAAAAAAATTGTACCCTGAAGAATATAGAATTGCACTGGAAGCAAAAAATCAAATAGAAGAATATTTACATCATCCTATACCAGAAGATGAGGCAGGATATTTAACACTTTTTATTGTTCCAGAAGAAAGTTATTCGCAAAAAGGAATAGATAAGGTAAAAGTTATCATTATCGCTCATGGGAGGTCTACTGCAACATCCATGGCAGAGGTTGCTAATGAACTTTTAGGCGAAAACTACGTTATAGGAATAAATTCACCTATTGAGGTAAAGCCTTCTATAGTATTAGAAGAATTAAAAAAGGTAGTTAAAGAAAATTATACTACTAGCGGATATATACTACTTGTAGACATGGGCTCTTTAACAACCTTTGGCGAAATTATAGAGGAAGAATTTAAAGTACCAGTAAGGGTTTTTGCACTTACTTCCACACTACATGTTATTGAAGCTACAAGAAAAGCACTTTTAGGCTTTTCCTTAGATGATATCTACAGAGACATTCTTTCTGTAAATACGTATTTAGGCATAAATTCAGATAAAAAATTTAACCAAAACGATGGAAAGAAGTTTGCTATTATAACAACCTGCTTAACAGGTGAAGGAGGCTCTTTAGCAATAAAAAGCTTCTTAAACAACAACTTAAAATACGATAAAGACTTTTTTGAAATACTCCCATTTAATTCTTTAGATAAAAACCATTTTAAAGATCAGCTTTCAAAAATACAAAAAGAAAAGGAAATACTTTTTATCGTTTCATCCTTTCCTATAGAAACAGATATAAAACAATATAATATGTACGATGTTATTAGTATGAAAGTATTATCAGAACTTCAGGAAATAGTTGATACAAAATCTGTTTTACTAAGGATGGGCCTGATATTAAAAGAAAACATAACCAATATGGATGGTGAAGAGCTATATGAAGATATTACACAAGCCTTGCAAAGAATTCAAAAGAAGCTAGGGACAAGACTGGCTGATGAAACTTTAGTAGGTCTTATTCTCCATTTAGCATATACTATGAGCCGCTTAAAGGAAGGTGTAAAGCAAATACAGTATCCTAACGAAAAGAACTTTATTCAAAAATATTCCTACTATTATGAAGTAATTAGAGATAATTTAATCTTTTTTTACAATAAATATTTTATAGAAATTTCAGATAGTGAAATTTGTTATGTAATTAACTTCTTTGTAAGATAAAATGGTTGTCGCAAAAGCGACAACCATTTTTTATTGTTTTGTACCTCTTTTTATTATTTCATTTATTGCATCATAAGTATCATTTGAAACAGTATCCTTTGCTATCATATTTCCATTTTGAAAGGTTTCTAAATATACTTTAACCTGATGACCTATAGAAGGACTTTGCTCAACTTCTGTTTGGCCAGCTGGCATTGTAGGATCATCTACATATTGTGTAGTTGGTTGAAGTTGTGCGTATACATCATTTACAACCTTATAAGTCTTGCTGGTTAAACTGCTGTTTGAATATATATTAAAGGTTTCAATTCCGTTAGCTGAAGAGCCTTCAATATAAATTGGATAATTCAAAGTATTTTTAAACTGATAATCTAAATCTCCCCAATCAATTGTTGCATCTTGACCTAAGGGTACATAGATTGAAGGTATAGAGTGATGCTCTCTAACAGTAGGTAAAATTCCAGCTAAAAGTACAGCATTATACATTGTAGAGGAAACCTGACATATGCCCCCTCCATAACCAAGACCAACTGAGTCTCCTATATCCACAGGTGCACTTTGATATCCTCTCTGTGGCGTTCTTTCTCCAACTGTTCCATTAAAGCTAAAGGTATCTCCTGGCATAAGGCATAACCCATTTATAGCTGCTGTGGCAAGCTGAATGTTTGTAACTCTAGAAGCACTAGAAATAGAACCATAATTTGTACTAAAGGTTGAAATAAGAGTATTAATAGTTTGAAGCTTCTCTTTAGTTACTTTTGCCTTTACAGTTTCTATATTAGCCTTGACTGTAGTATCCGCTCCTATACTGCTATTTATACCAGCTGCCAAGTCCTTTTTTAGCTGTGCATCATTTACTTTATATCCATCCTTATCATCAGTAATTTCAAAATCAGAGCCATTCTTTGTAATTTTCCCATTTACCGCACTTATGTTTGTTGCTTTATCAATATTACTAATTAAATCATCTAATGGTTTTTCATTATAAGTAAAAGTAAGATTATATGATTTCTTTGCTGCTTTTTGTATAAGCTCATATTGAGATAGATGATTTTCATTTTTACCATATTCAAAAGCTTCCTCTACTTTTGCATTTATATCAAAATTAGCATCTAATTTCTCATAAGTTATGCTGTAAGTTTTGTCTCCTACTTGAATGTTTACTTTTTTATTTCCGATTGCAGTCTGAAATTTACTTTCAAGAAGCTTTTCTGCCTGATCCTTAGTTTTATTTGATAAGTTAACACCTTCAATTTGGACTCCAGGATAAATTTTATTACTATAACCTTCTACAACTGAATATATATGATATGCATACAATGAAACACTTATAATAGCTATTAATGCTACACTGGCTCCAGCTATTATTATTTTTTTCTTCATAAAATTCTCCTTTCCTCTAACAATAATATTATACTACAAAAATATCCTTATTTCACATTATATCTACAAGATTAATACTTTATTAAAATAAATCGTTTTCTAAAACTTATTTATTATATTTCTTAATTCTCTTTTCAAAAAAAATATGATAAAATGTCGAAAAGGGGAGATGATTTTAATATGTACAATATAAAGAAAATTAATTACTACTTAAACAATATTCTTTCGATTGCGAGTCCATCTGGATATACTAATGAAATAGCAGATTATATTAAAGAAGAACTTCATTTGATTAATGCATATTATTATACAACTAATAAAGGCTCAATAGTAGTTACAATAAAAGGCGAAAATTCAGAAAATGAAAGAACCTTTTCAGCTCATATAGATACTCTTGGAGCTATGGTAAAGGAAATTAAAGCTTCTGGTGCTTTAGGCATAGTGCCAATTGGAGGCCTGGATATGAATACCGTGGAGGGTGAAAACTGTTCTATTGTAACTCTGTTTGACAAAACTTATAGTGGTACTATCCAAACAATAAAGCCATCGGTACATATATATAGCGATGCACGTACATTAAAAAGAGAAGCTGAAAATATGGAAATTATTATAGATGAAATAGTTAATAGTAAAGCTCAAGTAGAAGCACTTGGAATTTCTGTAGGAGATTTTGTATGTTTTGATCCTAAAACAAGATTTACTGAAAATGGTTTCGTAAAGAGCAGACATTTAGATAATAAAGCTGGTGCCGCTATACTAATGTATGCAATCAAATATATTATTGAAAATAATATTGCTTTGCCTTACGATACTAACTTTGTTTTTACTACCTATGAAGAAGTAGGCCACGGAGCAGCTTCTGGTATTCCTGAAAATACAAAGGAGCTTATTGCTATCGATATGGGCGCACCTGGAAAAGGTCAAAATTCTTCTGAATACAGCGTATGTATATGTGCAAAGGATTCTTCCGGTCCATATGACTATAATCTTCGAAAAAGACTTACTGAAATTTGTATAAATAACCATATATCTTACAAAACAGATATTTATCCAAACTATAGTTCTGATGCATCAGCTGCTTTAAAGGCAGGCTATGATGTAAAAACAGCTCTTATTGGATCTGGTATTTACGCTTCACACGGCTACGAAAGAACTCATATGGATGGAATTTTATCAACCTTAGACCTTGTTATAAAGTACAGTTGTGAAAAATAATTAAGGTACTAATTAAAACTTTAAAATGTTAGAAGCAAATAGGGGCTGTCGCACATTATTTCTATTGCGACAACCCCTGTTAACTTTCTATCGAATTTTTCTCAAAACAATCCACCATTATAACCCCATTCATTTATATCATGAAATATGACATATATATTTTCAGGGTCTATTCCTAGTTCTTCTTTATATAATTTGCAAATTTCCTTTGTAAGCTTATCCTTTGCACTTCTTGCTGCACTCCCTAGTACTTTAACTTCTACCACTGCACCTCTATCTAACTTTTTCCCTCGGAAATATAAGGTTTTTTCATCATTAAATCCTACAAAAAGCCATTCCTCACTTTTCCCAGGCAATATTTCGATAAGTTTTCCTAATTTCTCTTTAATTATATCTTTTTTATCCTCTGAAAGTTTAAGCGTTAAATCTGAATTTATATATGGCATATTAACAACTCCTCTTTAATTTTTTATAATTTTATTATATCAATTTTATTAAAATAGTATATAATTATAATAATAAAAATAGGAGATAGCAAATGAATAAATTTAAAAAAATATATATTGAAATAACAAATGTATGCAACTTAAGCTGCGAATTTTGCCCAACAACAAAAAGGGAACCTTTATTTATGGATAAATCTTTTTTTGAAAATATACTGCTTGGCATAAAGGATTATGGAAACCACATTTATTTACATGTCAAAGGGGAACCATTGCTTCATAAAGATATAGATATATTTTTAGATATAGCTTATAAGCATAATTTAAAGGTAAATTTGACTACTAATGGTACACTAATTAGTAAAGTTCAAGAAAAAATAATAAATAAACCTGCCTTAAGGCAAGTTAACTTCTCACTACATAGTTTTGATGCAAATATTAAAACCGTTCAAATAGAACAGTATTTACAAAATATTTTTGAGTTTATAAATAAAGCTTCTTTAAATGGAAATATAATTTCTGCACTGAGACTTTGGAATTTAAGCGAAAATAATACAGATAATTTAAATTTAAATAGAAACGGATTGATTTTAAAAGCAATAGAAAAAAATTTCAATCTCAATTTTGAGCTTAAAGATGAATTAAGTAAGGTTAGAGGCATTAAACTTTGTGAAAATGTATATTTAAATCAAGCTTCCCGCTTCAAATGGCCTGGCGACTATGAGGCTATGAGTACTAATACTGGATTTTGCCATGGTTTAAGGGACCAAATAGCTATACTCTCCGATGGAACTGTAGTTCCTTGTTGTTTAGATGGTGAAGGAGTAATTTCGTTAGGAAATATAAAAGAAAATTCATTTTCTGAAATAATTAATAGTAGAAGAGCTAATGCCATTTATGATGGTTTTTCTAAAAGGATAGTAGTTGAAGAACTTTGCAAAAATTGTGATTATAGAATAAGATTTAATAAGTAAAAACCGTTTTAAAAAATAACCACCATACTCAAAAGTATAGTGGTTATTTTTTTACTGAACTATATTATCATGAAACCATTTTTTTATGTCTTTTTCATCTTTTGCTGATGTTATTGGATTTGTTCTTATCCATTTTACACTAGCTACTTGAACTTCCTTATTTGCTTTTACCCCTTTTATAATTGGATTAAAATATGAATCTGCAGCTCCATTTTTAACATTGAGCATAACAGCTTGACCTTCTGGAGAAAGACAATATTCAACAAACTGTTTTGCAGCATCCATATCAGGAGCATTTTTATCTATAGACATTACACTTGGAAGCGTAAATACTCCTGAAGAAGGATAAATTATATCTATGGGATTTCCACTTGCCTTTGCTTTAATAAGCGCAGAATTTTGTATAGTAATAGCTTTAACTTGTCCGGATAATAATGCTTGTAAAGTATTAGCATTACCAGTGAAAACCTTTAGTCCGTTATTTTTCAAATCTTGAAAATACTTTTTGCCATTAGTTTCCCCTAACTTTTGCATCATACCACTAACATAAGGATATGTAGGTCCTGAAGTACTAGGATCGTTCATAGCTATTTGATTTTTAAGCTTCGGATTTGCCAAATCGCTCCAATCTTTTGGATAATCTTCAGGTTTTAATAATTTTGTATTAACACCTATAGCTACTGCTGCAGTAACTGCAACTGGAAAATATGACTTGTTTGCAGGTACAAGTGATTTACCTAAACTTGTGTAACCATCAAAATCAGAAGGCGTGTAACCTTGAAGAAGCATGTTTTCATTATCCATTGACTGCATAGTTGCATCGCCATCAAACCAAGCTACGTCCCAATGTGGATTTGAACGTTCTGCTTCCATTTTAGCAGCAATTGCACCAGTTGAATCGTCAACAACTTTTACCACTATACCTGTTTTCTTTTGAAATGCTTTAGCAACAGCTGTATCGTAACCTTCTGCTGCATAGAGCACAAGCTGTTTGCTAGTTTTAGATGTTTTTACGGCATTGGTATTGTTTGAACATGCTGACAAAGAAAATACTAAAGCTGAAAGTACCACCAAAGTAAATATGGATTTTAATTTTTTGGATTTCATAGTATCGCTCCTTAAATTAGTTTTTGTCTAAATAAGTAAAAAGATTATTATTGTCGATTAGGCTGTCATATTATATAATGTAACATCAGTTACATTATATAATATTGTAACTTTCGTTACATTAAAAAATGGTTAATTTGATGTTAATCAAATTTAACCATTTTATTGTAAAAAATTCTTTATTATAAATTTATAATCCAAAAACTAATTTAAATTATTATGAGCTTTACTTCTGAAGGTTTGAACCATAAGTTCAAGTTTCCACTTTCATCAAAATCATATATATCATGAGCATATTCACTAGTTGAAAATGCAAGCCATGCTTTTCTACAGCTATTTTTAGCTATTCCTCTTGCTTCTCTTAAATCAACATTATACATTCTGTCGTTTCTTAAATCTGTATTTGCTATAGCAAGCAATAGGTTTTCTGCTCCGTTCCATTTTCTGTTATGAATTAACCATCCTAGACCAACAGCAGGTAACATTATATCACCAAAGCCAAGAGGTATAAAGTTATTAGTATTGGTAACCGTATTTAAAAATATTTTTCTAAGGTGAGATACCTTTTCTAGTGTATCTGGTATATCCCATCTTAAATCATTTGTCCAATGAAATTGATATTTATCAAAGAAAGCAAGTTTTCCATTATATTTATCACTAGGATGTAACCTATATGCTTCGTCTTCTCTACAGTCCAGCCCAGTGTTCATAGGTTGAGTTTCATATAGTTCCAGTCCAGAATTTATAAATGGTACAGAATTTGGTACAAACTGATTCATAACCGTTACCAGCTTAGATAAAAACCTTCCTCCATCCCTTGCTGCTACTCTAGGGGTATCGGGAGTTTCGGCACAAGCATAAACAGGAGCCTTATAATATATACTGTCATACATAAATTCATGTATTTTATGTTCTGCAACTCTTGGCTCTAACCAATAACCATATCCAATAATCATGTTGTAGCCTTCTTTTCTTGCTTTTTCAGCTCCACTTACTAAAAGTTCCTCAGCAATAAAGGCAAAGTCATTATCCTTTTCTCTTGCATTTTTTAATATATTTTGAACCAGTTCTTCTGGCAGTGCATGCCCCATATCTATCCTTGCACCATCAACACCAAATTTTTCTTGAAAATATGGGATTATATTTTCGAGTTTATGCCATAATTCTCTGTTTTTTATTTCTCCTTTAAATATGTTGCATTTTATTGTATCAAAAAGTATATAAGGGTTGTGATCTTCATTTCCAATATACTTTTTCGAAGGCACTGGATGATCCATGTAAAATCTCAAATAAGTAACATCGCTCCAAGGGGGCTGAGGATCATTCATGCAATCTGAAAATGCAGGAGCCGTTGTAACATTAAATTTATTTTCAATAACCTCTAAAAAATCCATACTTTTATCTTTTTCATATAATTGCTTAAGCTTTTCCCATTTATCTGGATATAACAAATTAGGTGCTTTTGAAAACTTTTTTATAAATTCCATAGTACCTTCTGAATTATATATTAGATGAAGATTTTCTAAAGAAGGCTTTTCAGCTATTTCTGCCCCTTTAATGTAAGGTTGCTTATAACCTTCCAGTTCCTTTTTCTCAATCCAATAAAACCATTCAGGGTAATCCATAATTAAATCGTTATCCCTTGCTGCCGTCCTTGGAATTATATCTATCATAACTTTAATTCCCATAATATGACACGCTTCAACAAGTGCACCAAACTCATCATCAATAGTTAAAAAATCCTCAGTTATACTATCTTTAAGCTGTGGGTCTAGTTCAAAAAAACTTTTAACAGCATAGGGCGAGCCTAATTCACCTTTTTTAAATTTGCCACTATTTTTAGTAATAGGCAATAAGTACAATACATCTATTCCCATTTTTTTTAGTAGCGGAATAAGTGTAATAGTTTTAACAAAAGTTCCTGTTTCCTTAAATCCATTTTTATTCTCATCTTCTAATTCTCCACTTAAATCATGATCAAAAGAAGTTGAGGTTCTTATTTGCATTGAATATATAGAGCTCTTTTTTATCCAATCACCGCCAATATAGTCAGCTCCTCTTTTAAAGCAGTTTGTTATTGAAGCTATAGATGTATCATAATCTATATCGGGATTTCTATTTGGAATAATATAATCATGTATACAGCTATAATAAAACTTATAAGGATTTACAAAAATCACCCCATCTTTTTTTTGTTTTTCCTCTACTTGATAATTGAAACAATTCCATAAGTCCGGTACAACATAGTCTAAATTATCCCCTTTTTTTATGTTACCTTCTAAATGTCTCATAAGTTTTATTAATTTGCTGCTTTTCCCCATATAATATTACCTCCATTATTGATTTTCTTTAAAAAATTTACAATATTTTTTTATAGAACATTCACTACAATGTGGCTTTTGTGCTTTGCAAATATTTCTCCCATGAAAAATTAAAGTATGATGTGCTTTTATCCATTCTTCTTTTTTTATTACCTTCATAAGCTGCTTTTCAGTATCTAAAACGTTTTGTGCCTCTGCAAGTCCTATTCTATTTGATACCCTAAAAACATGAGTATCAACTGCCATTGCTGGAATATCAAAGGCATTGCTTAAAACTACATTTGCTGTTTTTCTTCCTACACCATCTAAAGATATTAGTTCTTCGTGAGTTTTTGGTACCTCTCCATTAAAATTGCTAATAAGGGCTTTGCTTAAGCTTATTATATTTTTAGCTTTATTTTTATAAATTCCAATTTCTCGTATTTCATTTTCTAATTGCTCTTGTGTAACATTTGAAAAATCAAAGGGTGTTTTATATTTTTCGAATAATCTAGCAGTTATAGCATTAACTTTTTTATCTGTAGTTTGAGCAGATAAAACTGTAGCTATTAAAAGTTCAAAGGGTGTAGTAAAATTTAACTCACATTTTGCTTTTGGATAAAGCTCATATAATTCATTTAATATTTCTGATGCTGCTTTTTTACTTATCATTTTATTTAAATGTACACTCCTCTATAATCCTCTGGTATTAGCTGTGCTATTTTTCTCATAGCTTCATCTACAACCCTATCCTCATATTTGCGTTTATCCTCATCCTTTAATTTTTCTGAAATTTGAAATGGTTTTCCAATGTTTATGTATACATCTGCTTCGTGAAAGGTTTCACTTTTCATATCTCCATCTAAGCTAATTGGTAATAATTTTTCCGAGCCATATATACCTATAGGAACAATTTTTGCCTTACTCATTTTGGCAATTAAGTATAACCCTCTTTTAGCCTGTATCATCTTACCATTTCTGCTCCTAGTACCTTCTGGAAATAAAAATAAATTTTCACCATTTTTAAGTATTTTAATAATCTTAGCTAACCCCTCTTTATCTGGAGTATTTGGAACTATTGTAGTAGTTTTTACAACTATCATCCCTAAATTT
>JAJXYA010000205.1 GCA_021780795.1 Bacillota bacterium
GGAGAAAAAGTTCGACCTATTAGGTAGCTCAACAACAAATACGAATAAATACTTTAGGGTTATGAACGAAACAAGTTTACTTCAAACAGCTACTTCTACTGAGCAAAGTATGACTAACATGCTTTCAGGCATTGCTATGATTTCTCTTGTTGTTGGTGGTATAGGTATAATGAATATAATGCTCGTATCTGTTATGGAGCGTACTAGAGAAATCGGTATTAGAAAAGCACTTGGTGCTAGAAGAATGGCTATACTTTTACAATTCCTCATTGAAGCCGTATTTATAAGCGGCATAGGTGGAATAATCGGCATAGGTGCGGGTGTTGGTGGTGCTTTACTTTTACAAACTTACAATCATACATCCATACTTTTATCTGCAAATATCTCTTTAGCAGCCTTTGCTTTCTCTGCTGCTGTAGGAGTAATATTTGGATTATATCCTGCAAGTAAAGCTTCTAAACTTAGCCCAATAGATGCTTTAAGCTACGAATAAAGAAAAAGAGGGTTGCCGCATTAGCTGATTAAATGCGACAGCCCATCTTTTATTTTAAATATTCTTTTACTTTTTCTAAGTTAAAATTAATAAAGGACTTTTCTTTAATCCCTTCAAATATTTTATTGGAAGGGATAATTTTGCTATTATTTATCATGTCTTCAGCATCTTCTACTATACTTTTAAAGCTATCTAGCGCTAAAAGCTCAATTAATTTGCGCAAGTCTTTAACAGCTTCTAATGCTAATTTCTTAAAATATATTTCAGTCCCATTTTTATCTTTTAATTTTAAGCCTTCTTCTCTTCCTTTTAATGCTACTAGATTAGCGTTTATATTTGATATATCATTATGTTTTTTATCTAAATCACTGTCTTCTAGAAATAGCATATACAAAATAAATAAATGGACTAAATATAAAACCTCTTTGCTTATCCCTAATCTCTCCAAAGGATTTATATCTAAAATTCTTATTTCTATGTATCTTATACCATCTTCTAATAATTCATTGACCAAAGCATCATTATTTCCTGTCTTAATCCTTACTGGACTATAAAATTCACAGATATCTTGAAGTTCTCCTCTTTTAACTAAAGCTTCTATATCAGTTAAATATTGCTCTACTGAATCATAAGAAACATAAAAATCTTCTCTATTTTTATAACCATACTCACTATTTCTTAAGGAAATCATATTTTGAAAATAGAAGCTTTCTTTATCTAAACTTTTCCCTCTCTTAACATATTCCGCAATGAATGAACTATGAAATACAGGGCTTGCTCCTGTTAAGTATATAAGCAGCCATCTATACTTTATAAAATTTCGACATATTTTTAAATAGATTCTATTTTTAAAGCTTTTAAAATCTTCTCCTTCTGAAAGGATGGTATAAAGCTTTTTTATTAATTCCTCATTAAAAGAAAAATTATAATGTATCCCACTTATTAGCTGTTTCTTTTTTCCGTATTTTTCTGCAAGAACCTTTCTGAATTTTTCCTCTTCAAAGTTACCCATTTTAGCAATTGGGATTTCTTGACCCTTTGGAAGTCTTGGTGGTGCACTTTGCATCCATAAATACTCATCATTTTCTGCAATAGTATTATAGACTTTTTCATGAAGTTTCCCTAAAAAATCATAAGTTTCTTCTAATGTACTACACACATCTGTAGCTAATTCGATTTGACTTTCTGAGAAATCAGTTTTTATGTTATAATTTTTAAGCCTATCACCAAAAGCAGCGGGATGTGGGGTGAAAGCTAATGTGCCGTTCTTATCTACGCGGGCATTTTCTCTTTCAAGTCCAAAATTGCAACTCATTAAATAGGAATATAAATTTTCATTCTTTATTGCTTCAATTAGCTTTATATCAAATTTACTCATTATTTCACCTCGAAATAGAAAGAATTTACGAACCAAGTGTGCGTAATATTATTAAACTCCGTAAAACTCCCTAGCTATATTTACAGATACCCTAGCATCCTTTGCATAAAAATCTGCGCCTATCATATCTGCATATTCCTGATTAAGTACTGCACCCCCTACAAAAACAGTGCAACCTAAATTAGCTTTTCTTAGGGCTTCTATTGTTGCTTCCATATTTTTTACCGTCATAGTCATTAAAGCACTTAAGCCTATAAGCTTAATATTTTCTTTCTTTGCCGTCTCAACCACAAGTTCTATAGGTACATCTTTTCCAAGATCAACTACATCGAAACCATAGTTTTGCAGTAATACTTTAACTATATTTTTTCCTATATCGTGAATATCACCATAAACCGTAGCTAAAATAACTTTTCCTTTAGAAACTTGTACTTCACCACTTTTTAAAATTTCATCCTTTATTACAGCAAATGAATTTTTAACTGTTTCAGCCGATTGAATAAGCTGAGGAAGGAAAAGTTCTCCCCTTTCGTATCTTTGACCAACTACATCTAACGCCGGTATCAAAAATTCATTTATTATATCCATACTATCTACGGTTTTTAATAACTCTTTTGTTTTATTTGTTGCTTCTTCTTTAAGACCACTTATTACTATTTCTTTAAGATTTTTTTCAAGCTTAGTGCCTACAGGTACTTTTTCTTCTTTTATATCTCCATACTTTTTAATATAATTCGTTCCCTCTTTATCTAGTGCTGTAAGCACATTAAATGCTGCTATTGTTTCCATTATTCCTTCAGCTAGGGGATTTATTATAGGCGCATCTAATCCAGCATAAAGGGTCATTGCTAAATAAGTCTTATTTAAATTTTGCCTTGCTGGAAACCCAAAGGATACATTGCTTACTCCAAGCACAGTTTTAACCCCCAACTCTTCTTTTACTAACGTAACAGCCTTTATTGTTTCTTTTGATTCTTCCTGCTGAAAAGAAGCTGTTAATACTAGACAATCAATTATTATATCTTTTTTGTCAATACCATACTCCTTTGCCTTTTCAACAATTTTTTGTGCTATCTCCAGTCTTTGTTCAGCTTTAGGAGGAATTCCATTTTTATCGAGTGCAAGTCCAACAACTACAGCTCCATACTTCTTAGCTATTGGAAAAATACTTTCCATAATTTCATTTTTACCATTAACTGAATTTATAATCGGTTTACCATTATAAATTCTAACAGCATTTTCTATAACCTCTGGTACAACACTGTCTATTTGAAGTGGTAAATCCACAATAGCTTGAATTTCTTTTATAGCTTTTTTCATCAATTTACATTCATCTATTTCTGGAAGACCTACATTTACATCTAGTATTTTAGCACCTGCTTCTTTTTGATTTATAGCTTCTGTAAGGATGTAGTCTAAGTCATTATTTTTTAGAGCTTCCTTTAGCTTCTTTTTCCCCGTTGGGTTAATTCTCTCACCTATAGGGTTTACACCTTCTCCTAAAATAGCAGTCCTAACTCCAGAAGAAACTAAAGTATGATTTTTAAAGGTTATTTCTTTAGGTTTTAACTTTACTAACTCATCTATAACTGTTTTTATATATTTATCCGTAGTTCCGCAGCAGCCACCAATTACCGTAACCCCTAATTCAGCCATTTTTTTAACATACATAGTAAATTCCTCTGGCATTACACGGAATACTGTTTTACCATTTTCTATTGTTGGTATCCCTGCATTTGCTTGAACCATAACAGGAATAGAAGCATACTCTAATATTTTCTCTACTATAGGCAAAAGTTCCTTAGGACCTAAAGAACAATTCACCCCTAATGCATCTACCTTAAGACCTTCTAATAATGCAACCATAGTTACTGGATCTGCTCCCGTTAATGTTCTGCCATCTTCTCCAAACGTCATAGTACAAAATACAGGCAAACTTGAATTTTCCTTTGCAGCAAGCACTGCTGCCTTAACCTCATAAGTATCTGCCATGGTTTCAATTAAAATTACATCTGCCCCTGCATTTACTCCTGCAACAACTTGTGTTTTAAAGATTTCATAAGCCTCTTCAAATTTTAGTGTGCCCATTGGTTCTAAAAGCTGTCCAATAGGTCCAATGTCTAATGCTATATATCTTTTTTTGTCGTTATTTTTTAGTCCTTCAATTGAAATCCTTGCATTTTTAACAGCAGCCTCAATTATTTGTGAAGCGGTATATTCTGTGTCTTTAAATTTTAATTCATTTGCACCAAAAGTATTTGTTGTTATTATATCTGAACCTGCTAGCAGATATTTTTCATGGATTTCTTGAACGATATGTGGATGTGTTATGTTGTATATCTCCGGGATCTCTCCAGCTTTTAATCCGTTAGCTTGAAGCATAGTTCCCATTGCCCCATCAAAAAACAAAAATTTATCTTTTACTAAAACATTATTTACCACAGTAATTACCATCCTTTCTAAACATGCAATTATTTCTATTATTACAAACTTCACAGCCTGGATGAACCCTTATGATTTCCTTGTCTTGGTATCCTATTATGGCGGTTACCGTCTTTCTTGGGAGTAAAAGAGAATTTTCAGTAACCGTTACTCCAACATATTTATAAGCACCTACAATATTTGCAATTTCCTTTTGTACATTAATTGATAAATCGCCATATCCAGGACTATATCTATAGGTAATTCCAAGGCCTCTTAGTTTTGCTTCTTCCTTTATCTTACCTTCCACTTCATCACATAACTCTTCAACAGCAACTGTTGCACAAGAATCTAAAATCATTGCCTTTGTCAAATTAGTTTTTTCATAATATCTAATTTTATTTTCTATTATTACTCCAACTGTTGCAACCATAATTGCACAACTGTCAGAATTCATCAAATGCTTTTTTATATTTTCTCCTTCTAATACAAGCTTAGTTCCTTTTACTACAATTCCATCTTTAGTTTTATCTAAATCAAAATTTTTATAAGTATACTTCTCTTTTATATATTGCTTTGCTTCTTCTATGCACTCATCAATAATTGAATTCATTTGTTCATCAATTTTTTTGTTTTTGCCGCCTAAATATCTTATCACTTCACCTTTGTCTATATTCATATTCTCACCTCATCTTTACTAATATATAAGAAAAGCTACTTTTCTTAAGAAAAGTAGCAAAAATACCTTTTAATTTGCTTCCTTTCCTATCTTCCAGAGAACACTTGTTTTTCTCTCTCTCTCTGCTGGAATTAACACCGATACATTTTGTTGCCGGTTGTTGAGCTTCATAGGGCCAGTCCCTCCACTTCTCTTGATAGTAATAGAATCCACTATTCTTTTTTTATTAATAAAATTGTACCTATAATATATGTTTATGTCAATATATATACTGTAGTATTCCCATATATATTATTTGTCGAAATTTGTATTTTAATTTTTTTCATCAATCACTATATTGTGACACCTTTTTGAACAATATTATTATATAATTAATATTATGTAAATAAATTTAGTTATTATATGTAAAAAGGTAGGGTGAATAATGATGAAAAAAGTAATATCAGCCTTTGCTATAATATCAATAATTATTTCAGTTGTTTTCGTAAAGACTTATACTTCACAACAAACTGCTGAGGTTTTATATAAACCTAAAATATACAAATTGACTAGCATAGTTACATATAAATGTGATACCGATCTAACATTTAAAATAAAAGAACCTACTTATGAATATAAAAACATGAAAAAAATATCAGAAGAAATAGAAAACAAAAGTAGCTTATTAGGCATTACTCCAGTTTATATAGCTGATTATAAAAGTGAAGACAATAAGGAAATACAAATCGAACAATGCGAAGCTGCTGGAAAACCCCAAAAAATATTATCTGAATCACAAAAAATATCTATAGATGGAACTGATGCATGGATATATATTTCCACCATTGCTGGAAGCACCGTGAAACAGCTTATGTTTTGGAAAAATGGAATGTATTATAAAATATCTGCTAACATTGAAACTAATGACCTTATCAATATAGCAAAATCTTTAATTTAAGCCTTTTGCCAGCTATAATTTTATTAGTATTGCTGGCAATTTTTATGTGACATAAGTAAAGACGAACTAAAGTATTACCTCTTTAAGCAAGTAATATAACATATTTACTGCCTTTTCAAGATAAAGCTTCGTATCTTTTACTGTGTCATCAAATAAAATTTTATGGCACACATCATCTATCAATAAATTTGTATAATGAAGAAACAACTCTTCATTATCTTTATTCTTGAAGGGAATATCTATTATTTTAAAAATATTTCTTATATTTTCATTACGTGAATTATCATTTTCTAATTTAATTGTAGCTATATCTTTATCTAAAAGCTCAAGTGCTGTTAAATCATCATGAAATAGTTTTGTGAAATTATGACAATTCATAATTAATTCTAAAAACAGCTTAAAAATATTTTTAACTTTCTCCATATCTTGTAAATCTAAATTTTTATACTGTTTCCAAAATTCTTTAGTGGGATATAAAAAATTATTACTCACCCTTTTAAGCACTTGTATATATATATCTTTTTTATCTTCAAAATATGAATATAGTGATCCTGTAGCTACATCTGCCTTTTTTGCAATATCTACCGTAGTTATATTATAATATCCTCTTTCATTAAAAAGTTTAAACCCAGCATCTATAATTTTTTCATATTTTTCTAAAGATCTTTTTTGAGTTGGTTTTCTTACTTTCTTTTCCATACTTATTAATCAACCATCCTTCTATATACCAGGGATTTATATAATTTAAATAATATAATAAAAAAAAACAAAAGTCAATAATGTGAATTTGATTTCATGTTATTGACTTTTGTTGTATTATGATGTTAATATAAGAATGTGAAATTTGTTTCGTATTATAAATATAATATTTTTGAAACAATGAAAGGAATAGTGATAATCATGAAAAAATCCCAAAAAATTTTAGCTTTTATATCTATTGCAATTGCTTGTTTTTTAACTGTATTGGATAGTACCATTGTAAATGTATCTTTACCTAATATGGCAATTTATTTTAAAACAGACACTGTAGGAATATCTTGGATTAGTACTGCATACTTAATTACCTTTTCGTCATTACTTATTAATTTTTCAAAAGTTGCTGATATTTACGGAAGGAAAAAATTATTTCTAATTGGACTTGCTTTATTTGGAGTTTCATCTATATGCTGCGGTTTTGCAAATTCATTGAATATGCTAATTTTATTTAGAATTATTCAAGGTATTGGCGCTGCAATATTAACACCTTTATCAATACCATTAGGCATTGATTTATTTGGTAAAAATGCTATGGGTAAGTTATCGGTAGTCATCGGAATGATAATTTCTATTTCAGCTGCTTCAGGCCCAGTAATTGGAGGTATTTTGAATGAGGCTTTTAGTTATAAAGCTATATTTTATGTAAATATACCTTTTGTCATTATCTCCATAATTTTTGGAGCATTATACGTAAATGAAAGTTATGATGAAACAATCGAGAAAAAGATTGACTATATTGGCTGCGTCCTATTAGCTGTAGGATTAGGTACATTAACCTTTTTATTAGTAAAAGGTAATGATTATGGTTGGACTAGTAGCAAAATAATTTTATTAATCATAGCTTCAGTTATACTAATGGTATCATTTTTTATTTACGAGCAAAAAACAAAAAATCCAATGATTGATTTAAGTTTATTTAAAGTCAAAAGCTTCTCTGCTTCAATAATTTTAATAGCTATATTTTTCTTTGCATATATGCCTGTATCTTATCTTTTAAATTTTTATTTTGAAAACACACTAGGTTATTCGGTTCTTAAGGCTGGCCTAATGATGGGAATTCCTAGCTTAGTTGCACTTATAACTGCACCCTTAATTGGCATTTTTTCAAAAAGAATTTCTTCAAGAGTAATTTCTTTTTTAGGTATACTTTTGGCTACAATTGGAAATTTACTATTTGTTTTTATGAGTAGCTCTAATTACATGCTATTAATAATAATTTCTTTTATTTTATTAGGCCTAGGTGTTAGAATAACGACTATGCTATATCAAACTGCCTATGAAGAAATACCAAACGATAAAAATGGAATTGCATCAGGAATTCAAAATAGTTTTAGACAATTAACAGCCTGCATTGCTATCGCGTTAGTTTCAACTTTGAGCAGTCATTATACTGCAATTGCCATCCAGAATACTAAAAATAAAATTATTAATGAAATTAACAGCAGTTCAGTTCTTGAACAAAATGTAAAAACTTCTTTCATATCTCAAATAGAAACATCAAATATAAATGAGCCCAGTAATTTTTCAAAGCAAGCTGTTCATAAACAATTTATGAAAGAAGAACAAGTAGTTTTACTAACTATTCCAAATAAGATGAGAGCTGCTGTTATTAATAACTTTAACAAGCAGGAAAAAGAAGTTTATAAAATTATTGATAATTCAAAAATAATTAAAACTAATGAAACTTATAATGTTTATAATAAATGTTTTCTATTCACGGGAATGATAGCAGCCTTAGGTTTTATAGTTGTTCCATTCAATAGAAAAAAGAATGAGTTTATTGAGACACTGGAGACAGAAGTAAGTTTATAGTGAACATTATTTTATAAAATGTAGCTTAAAGTATAAAAAAAGAAGATGAAAGCCTTATGTTTTAAGAGTTTCACCTTCTTTTGCCAGTTCAACACAATTAATATTGTGTTGAATCCATGTTATAATTTTTATAGAACTTTGGAGTTAACTGAAATAGCATAATTCCTATAATTATTTTTATAATTGCATCTGCAATCCCAAATACAACAAAAGTTGTATTTACAAAATACATACCTAAACAAGAATTTATTATTACTAAAATAGCCAATAATAAAGATAGCCTTCCATGAACTATTGTGAATGGTATAAAATGAATACCCACTGCTAACAAGATAAGTAACCATATAACCCTAAGATTTCCTGTACTTCTTAGTGATATACCTATTATTGGTACTATTACAGCACCACTGAGTCTTACTGTGCTTTTATAAGCTTAATAGTTCTCTTCTCAATGAATCCAAAACTATTGCTACTGCTCTATCCCTAACCTTTTGCCTATTACCTGTTAGGTTCAACTTTAATGTTTTTACTTTTCCATTTATATAAATACCTACATATACAAGCCCTACAGGTTTTTCTGCAGTTCCTCCATCTGGTCCTGCTATTCCTGTTGTAGATATTCCAATATTTGTTCCAGCAGCTCTTGCTATTCCTTCCGCCATTTCTGCTGCACATTCCATGCTTACCGCTCCATAATTTTTTAATGTTTCTTCCTTTACACCTAATCTTTTTACTTTAGCTTCATTGCTATAAGTAACAGCACCTTCAAGAAATACCTTTGATATTCCAGGATAATTTATGAGTCTTCCTGATAATAAACCTCCTGTACAAGATTCTGCTGTAGCTATACTCATTAATTTTTTAATTAGCATTTCAGAAACTACATCCTCTATAGTCTTTTCTCCAACTGCATAAATGTTTATGTCTCCTAAAATAGACCTTATTTCCTCTTCTACTGGCTTTATTAAATTGTATGCTTCCTCTTCCTTTTCTGCTTTTGCTGTGAGTCTTAAAATAACCTCATTATCTTTTGCATAAGGTGCAACTGTTGGATTCTTTTCTCTATCAATAATATGTCCAACTAAACTATCCACATTACTTTCTCCAATTCCAGTTATTCTAAGCACCTTAGACACTAAAGTACACTTTGTATATTTTTTCAAATACGGAGTTACTTCTTCATTAAACATAGGTATCATCTCTTTAGGAGGTCCAGGTAATAGTATAGCTATCTTATTATTATCTTCTATAATGCAACCTGGTGCTGTGCCGTTATTATTTTTCAAGATTATGCAACCTTCTGGAAAGTACGCTTGTTTTTTATTGTTTTCACTAATAGGCCTATTTATAGCCATAAAAAACTTATTTATT
>JAJXYA010000159.1 GCA_021780795.1 Bacillota bacterium
ATAAATAAGGTTGAAGAAAAAATTAAAAGCTTTCAGGAAGAATGTACTAGCTTAAAGGCTGACGTTACAAAGATTACAGAGGAAAAGAACCAATTTAAGAAAGATGTTGAATTCTGGAGTAGTGAATTTGAGAAAATTGAGAATAAAAATGCGGAAGAAAAACAATTATATTATAACAATAAGCTTACTTACCAAAATAGTGTTTCGGAAATAAATATTCTAAATGAAAGAGTAGAGAATCTATCAAAACTCATTGATAAAACATCGGATGAGAGTGATATAATTCATAGAAAACTATTAGATTTTAAACATAACCGAGATGAATTAGAGAATGCTTTAGAGAATATAAAAAATACTCAAATAGAAATAGAAGAAAAGCTTGAATCTGAAGAAATAAAAATTAAAGGTATTCAAGAAAATATTGCAATTGAAAGTGGTGAAGCTAAGAGCCTTAAGGAAGAAGAGCAAAGTAACATTGATAAAACTATTGCAATTACTAATAATTTATTAATTTTAAATAATAATATAGATAGTTCTAAAGGTAGAATAGATACTTTGAAAAATACTATTGAAAACTTTGGCAATTCAATAAAAATTAATGCAACTACAAAAATAATGCTTGAGAACCAAATGGAAGAATTTAAAAATAAAATAGTCCATTACGAAGGTAAGCTTAAGGAGAATAAGTCGGAAATAAGTAAACTTCAAAACCTTCTAACCTTTGATGAAAGAACTATGAAAGAGTGTAATTTTAAAATTAATAAAGCAGAAGCAAATTTTAACGTGCTTACAACTTTAGAAAAAAAGCATGAAGGCTATAATAAGTCAGTAAAAAATTTAATGCAACATGTTAATGAAGGCAAAGTAGGAAATATACATGAATGTTTTGTGCTTGGAGAAATTATAAAGGTTGAAAAGAACTTAGAAGTAGCTATAGAAATTGCTTTGGGTGGTACTATATCACACATAATAACTAAAACTGAAACTATGGCAAAAATATTAATTGAGTATTTGAAAGCAAATAATCTAGGAAGAGCAACATTTTTGCCTTTGAACATTATTAAAGGTAAAAAGCTTTCAATTGATAATGAAACTAAAAATAATCCTGGCTTTGTTGGAATTGCAAGTGAATTAATAGGCTATGATGAGAAGTTTAGCGATGTAATGGCATTTATTCTTGGAAAGACAATTATATGTAAAGATATGGATTCAGCTTTACAAATATCTAAAAGTAATAATTTTAGATATAAAATTGTTACACTATCAGGAGAGGTGGTAAACGTTGGTGGATCATTAACGGGTGGAAGTGTATATTCTAAGACTTCAAGCATAATTGGGAGGAAAAGGGAGATACAAGAACTTGTTAAAGATTTGGAGACGTTGAAAAGTGAATCCATTATTTACTTAGAAAAAATAAAACAGGGTAAGTCTGAAATTTTAAGATTAGATGAAGAAAATTTAAACTTAAAGGATGAAGTTCACTTTGAAAATATTGAAGTAACAAAGATGGAAGCTAAAATAAATGCACTAGAAGATGAAACAACTAGGCTGAAAAATAATATCATGACTTTAAATACTGAAAAGCTATCGGAAGAGAATAAACTTGAACTAGACAATAAAGAAGTTGAAGAGAAAAATATATCTGTTGTTAAACTTACACTTAGAAAAGATGAGATACAGCAAAACCTTAATAAAGTTGAATTGAAATTAAAAGATAAATTGCAAGAAATTGAGAATATAAAAGAATCAATTATTGACGCTAAGATAAAAAAAGCTCAAGTTGACGAAGTAATACATAATAGGCGTTCGGAAATTCAGAGACTAAATGAAGAAATACTAGTATTTAATGAAAAGATAATCATATTTTCTAGAGAGATAGAAGAAGCCATAAAAAATAAGAATATTAGTGCAACTGCAATACAGAGTACTGAGGAAAAAGTAAATGAAATAATGGCTATATTAGAAAAGATGGAAAAGAACTTTGAAGATAGTGAGATTGAAAGGATTAAAACTAAAGAAAAAATAAAAATAAGTGCAGAACAGCTAGATAATGTTTCACTAATGCTAGAAAAAAATGAGAGGGATTTACACAAATGTGAATTAGCCCTTGCAAAAGTAGAAATGGAAAAGGATACTAACTATGAAAAATTGAATGAAGAATTTGAACTAACATATGCAGAAGCGCTACAATTTAAAAATGAAATCGAAGACATTGATAAGCTTAAAAAGGAAATAATAACGTTAAAAGGAGCTATATCAATGCTTGGAAAAGTCAACGTAGGAGCTATTGAAGAGTATAAAGAAGTAAAAGCTAAATTTACGTTTATGGATGCTCAAAAGGAAGACTTGGTATCAGCTAAAAATGAATTATTAACTGTAATATGCGAAATGACAGAAAAGATGAAAGAAATATTTGCAGAAAACTTTGTTATATTAAGACAAAACTTCAATGAAACCTTCATGGAGTTATTTAAGGGTGGAAGTGCGGATTTAATACTTACAGAAGGAGATGAGCTAACAGCCAAAATTGATATTAATGTGCAACCACCAGGGAAAAAACTCCAAAACATAAGTCTAATGTCAGGTGGAGAAAAAGTTTTATCTGCCATTGCATTATTATTTGCTATATTAAAGATGAAGCCAACACCTTTCTGCATTTTGGATGAAATTGAGGCTGCACTTGATGATGCAAATGTAGTTAGATATGCAGAATTTTTAAAGAAATTCTCTAATAACGTTCAGTTCATTATAATTACCCACAGAAAAGGAACCATGGAAGCAGGGGATGTGCTATATGGTGTTACCATGGAAGAAAAAGGTGTCTCAAAGATAGTGTCTGTAGATTTTAATAAGGAAAAAATTTTATAATAATTATTATCTGGTATAAAAAAATAGGAGGAGCAAAATAATTAATAATTGTTTTGTAACACCAAAGACAAACAAGGAGGATTAAAAATGTTTGGAGGATTTTTTGATAAATTAAAAGATGGGTTATCAAAAACTAGAAATAGTATTACAGAAAAAGTTAGTGAAGTATTAAACTTAGCCATGACAATTGATGATGAATTATATGAGGAACTAGAAGAGATATTAATCACCTCAGATATAGGTGTAGAGACTTCTGTTTATGTCATCGAGAAACTTAAAAAAAAGGTAAAAGAAGATAAAATAAAAGATCCAGCAGAAATTAGACCTTGTTTAAAAGAAGTTATAATTGAAATATTAGGTGAAGAAGAAAATTCAATAAAGCCTACAGATTTACCTAAGGTGCTTTTGATAATTGGTGTTAATGGAGTTGGAAAAACTACTTCTATAGGTAAAATTTCTGCAAACCTAAAGTCTGAAAAATATAAAGTTCTCATTGCTGCAGCGGATACATTTAGAGCAGCAGCCATTGACCAGTTAGAGGTTTGGAGTAATAGAGCAGGTGTGGACTTAATAAAACATCAAGAGGGATCGGATCCCGCTGCTGTAGTTTTTGATGCAGTTCAAGCAGCTAAAGCAAGAAAAGTTGACGTGCTAATTTGTGATACAGCAGGTAGACTCCACAATAAAAAAAATCTTATGGATGAACTTGGAAAAATTAATAGGGTTATTCAACGTGAGTATAGTGAAGCTCATATGGAAACTTTGCTAGTACTTGATGCTACAACAGGGCAAAACGGTGTACAACAAGCTAAGCAATTCATGGCTATATGTCCTATAGATGGCATAATCCTAACTAAATTAGATGGCACTGCTAAGGGTGGAGTTGTAATATCTATAAAAAAACAACTTGATATACCAGTTAAATATATCGGTGTTGGTGAAGGTATAGATGATTTACAAGAGTTTAATTCAAGAGATTTCGTAGAAGCTTTATTTTAAAAACATAAGTTTATATAAAAATATTAATCTGTTAAGTAAAACTACTTGACACAGTATTTAAACTCTGATATTATATGATTTGTGAGTCGGGTGATGAAATGGAAAAAAGATTCGAAATTTCTCTATTGTTAGATTTTTACGGTGAACTGCTTACAGAAAAGCAGAAGGATATAATGGATTTATATTTTAATAATGATTTATCTTTATCAGAAATAGCAGAGATAAATAATACTAGTAGGCAAGCTATTCATGATGCCATTAAAAGATGTGAAAAGGTGCTCTTAGTATATGAAGAAAAATTAAAATTATTAAACAAAAATTATAAACTAAAAGAAAGTTTAAATAACATTATATCAGAATTGGATGACTTACAAATTAATATAAAAGATGAAAAAATGAATCAGCTTATATATGATATAAAAACTAAGATTATTGAAAATATTTAGGAGGTTTATTATGGCTTTTGAAGGGTTATCTTCTAAGTTACAGGATACCATAAAAAAATTAAAAGGTAAGGGTAAGCTTTCCGAAAAAGATATTAAAGATGCTATGAGAGAAGTAAAATTAGCATTGTTAGAAGCTGATGTTAATTATAAAGTAGTTAAGGATTTTGTAAAAAATGTTAGCGAAAAGTGTTTAGGCAATGGAGTAATGGAAAGCTTAACACCAGGGCAACAGGTAATTAAAATTGTTAATGATGAATTAACTGATTTAATGGGTAATTCAGAAAGCAAATTAGAGTTTTCTACAAAGGGACTAACAGTTATTATGTTAGTAGGTCTTCAAGGTGCTGGTAAAACAACAATGGGTGGGAAACTTGCCCTTTCATTGAAAAGGAAAAATAAAAAACCACTATTAGTTGCTTGTGATGTATATAGACCAGCTGCAATTAAGCAATTGCAGGTAGTAGGCAAACAAATAGATGTTCCTGTATTTACTATGGGAGACAAGGTTAATCCTGTAGATATAGCAAAAGCATCCATAGCCTTCGCTAAGGATAATGGTAATAATGTAGTTATAATAGATACAGCAGGAAGACTTCATATAGATGAAAGTCTAATGGATGAACTTCAAAATATAAAATCAAGTGTAGATCCAACTGAAATACTGCTTACTGTAGATTCTATGACAGGTCAGGATGCAGTTAATGTAGCAGAGAGTTTTAATTCACAGCTAGATGTAACTGGAGTTATTTTGACCAAATTAGATGGAGATACAAGAGGTGGTGCTGCACTATCTATCAAAGCAATAACTGGCAAACCTATAAAATTTGTTGGTATGGGTGAAAAAATGAACGATTTAGAAGTTTTCTACCCAGATAGAATGGCATCCAGAATACTAGGTATGGGTGATGTGCTTTCATTAATAGAAAAAGCGCAACAAGCTATTGATGAAGATGAAGCAAAGGAACTTGGAAACAGAATGCTTTCCCAAGAATTCAATCTAGATGATTTTTTAGCATCTATGCAACAAATGAAAAAACTTGGACCACTGAATAAATTAATTGAAATGATGCCTGGTGTTAATAAAAAAGAATTACAAGGTGTAGACTTGTCTCAAAGTGAAAAAGAAATGGGAAAAGTTGAAGCGATCATAAGATCAATGACTATTTCAGAAAGAAAACATCCTAATTTGGTTAGTAGCTCTTCTTCTAGAAAAAAGAGAATTGCTAATGGGTCAGGTACTGGGGTGCAACAAGTTAATAAACTATTAAAAGATTTTGAGATGATGAAGAAATTCATGAAGCAAGCAAAAGGATTCCAAAAACCTGGTAAAAAAGGTTTGTTTGGTAAATTGCCTTTTTAATAAAACTACTTGGGTAATGACTTAATTTAGCTTTGAAGGAGGTGATATACATGGCAGTTAAAATCAGATTAAGAAGAATGGGTGCTAAAAAAGCTCCATTTTATAGAGTGGTAGTTGCAGATTCAAGAGCTCCTAGAGATGGAAGATTTATCGAAGAGATAGGATACTACAACCCAACAACAGAACCAGCTACTGTTAAAATCGATGCTGAAAAAGCAGCTAATTGGATAAAGAATGGTGCACAACCATCTGATACAGTTAAAAGATTACTTAGCAAAATTGCAGTCAACTAGAAAAGTTTGTAAGTAATGAATGGAGGAGTTTTCCATGAAACAGTTACTTGAAGTATTGGCAAAGTCTTTAGTTGATAAACCAGAAATGGTAGTAGTAAACGAAGTAGCGCATGAGCATACGGTAGTTCTTGAATTATCTGTGGCACATGAGGATATGGGAAAAGTTATAGGAAAACAAGGTAGAATAGCTAAAGCTATTAGAACTGTTGTGAAGGCAGCTGCTGTTAAAGAAAATAAAAAAGTAGTTGTTGAAATAAAGTAAGAGTTAGGTTCTACCTAACTCTTATTTTAATTAAATATTGAGTTTTGTACATAATATAGTGAGATAAGTAATTTATAATTTTTAAATTATAGCTATTCATATAAATAATTTTGGAAGGAGGATTTTAAATGAAAGATTTTATGAGTGTAGGCCAGATTGGTAAAACACATGGGCTAAAAGGTGAAGTTAAAGTATTTCCATTAACAGATAGCCTTGAAAGGTTTAAAAAGCTGAAAAGTGTATATATTGACGGTGAAATTAGAAAGATTGAAGGATGTAAACTTCAAGCTGATAAAGCAATACTGAAAATTGAAGGTATAGATAGTATAGAACAAGCGGAATTATATAGAAATAAGTACTTGATGGTTAGTCGCGAAGACGCTATTAAACTGCCAGAAGGTAGCTATTATGTGGCAGATCTGATAGATTGTAGTGTTTATGAAGAGGGTGGAGAAGAAGAACTTGGAAAAGTATATGATGTTCTTCATACACCAGGCAATGATGTATATTGGGTTAAGGGAAATAAAGAAGTGCTTATTCCAGTGCTTAAGGATATAGTAGTTAGTATAGATGTTAATAAGCGTGTAATAATAATTAAACCAGTGAGTGATTGGCAAGAATGAAAATAGATATTTTAACTTTATTTCCTGAAATGTTTGAAATTTTTAATCATAGTATCATTGGAAAAGCCATAGAGAAAAATATACTGGAGATTTCACCTCATAATATTAGAGACTATGCTTTAAATAAACATAAAAAAGTAGATGATTACCCTTATGGTGGTGGAGCAGGTATGGTAATGCTAGCTCAACCTTTAGTTCACAGTATTAAGGATGTTAAACTACATAATAGTGGGAAAGTCATATTTTTGGGACCAAGAGGTAATACTTTTACCCAAGATATTGCGAAGCAGCTATGTGAAGAAAAGGAATTAATATTTGTATGTGGTCATTACGAAGGTATTGATGAGAGAACCTATGACTATATAGATATGGAGCTTTCCTTAGGCGACTATGTTTTGACAGGTGGAGAAATGGCATGTATTCCTATAGTTGATAGTATTTGTAGATTGATTCCAGGGGTATTATCTTGCGCGGAGAGCTTCACAGAAGAATCTTTTTATGATGGGGTATTAGAATATCCTCATTACACAAGACCAGAATGTTTTGAGGGTGAAAAGGTTCCAGATGTACTGATCTCTGGGCATCATGAAAACATACGAAAGTGGAGAAGATTGCAGTCACTTTTAATTACTAAGGAAAAAAGACCGGATTTATTTAGAAAACTTGAACTTTCAAAGGAAGATAAAAAACTATTAACTAAAGCAAACGCAAAATAGGATATAACGGGGATTTATTTAAAGTTAAAAAATATCTTATATATAAGCACAAAAGATATTTTTATGTTGATATATATATTTATTTATGATAGAATGTAGATTGTGCTAGTACGGGCGGTCCTCTGTCACATTATTAAGGGCATGAACGTCACAATAAAATTTTAGGAGGGAATGCACATGTTAGAAATTATAAGAGCAATAGAATCAGAACAAATTAGAACAGACTTACCAGAATTTAATGTAGGTGATACTGTTAAAGTTCACATCAGAATCAAAGAGGGTGCTAAGGAGAGAATCCAAGTATTCGAAGGAACCGTTCTTAAGAGACAAAATGGCGGTTTAAGAGAAACTTTCACAGTTAGAAGAGTAGCATCTGGTGTTGGTGTTGAAAAAACATTCCCAGTAAACGCTCCAGTAATTGAGAAAATTGAAGTTGTAAGATTAGGTAAAGTTAGAAGAGCTAAACTATTCTACTTAAGAGATAGAGTTGGTAAGGCTGCAAAAGTTAAAGAAAGAATGAGATAAAATTGGGGCTGCAAAGTCCCTTTTTACATTTAACAATAGTTTAGAAACGTAGTCTTCTTTTTTCATAAAAAGAGATGTTAATGCTTAATGAATAATAATTAAGTATAGATATAGGTATTCTTCGGAAGCTCATAATTAAGCCATCTTAGTGGATTTTTAAGTAGGTGCATAAATTGATAAGAAAGATTTTTGAAGAAGTAAAATATATAGCGATTTCCCTTGTAATTGCTGTATTTATTATAAATTTCATATTCCAAATAGTAACGGTAAATGGTGAATCTATGATTCCTACAGTGCAAAATAATGATAAATTAATACTTGAAAAACTTTCATATAGAATAACACCTGTTAAGCGTAATGATATTGTAGTAATAAAGTATCCCGCTGATATAAGAGAAAGAATAATAAAAAGAGTTATAGCAGTTTCGGGAGATAAAGTTAAAATTAGCGATAATATATTGTACATAAATGGTAAAACTATTAATGAGTACTATAAAAATGAGGATTCTATGCAAGACTTTGATGAAGCTCTGGTGCCACAGGATTCAATTTTTGTCTTGGGTGATAATAGAAATTTCAGTAAAGATAGTCGCAGTAGTGATATCGGATTTGTAAAACTCAATCTTTTAGAAGGAAAAGCAGTTATAAGGCTTTATCCATTCAATAGAATAGGAAGGATTAGATAAGTATGAGCATGAGTATAAATTGGTTTCCAGGTCATATGGCTAAGACAAGAAGGCAAATTCAAGAGAGTTTAAAACTTGTTGACGCTGTAATAGAAATTAGAGACGCAAGAATAGTTAAATCAAGTGCCAATCCACAAATCGATGAGATTTGCAAAGATAAACCTAGAATCATTTTATTGAACAAAAGTGATTTAGCAGAAGATAAAGTAACTAAGGAATGGATAAAAAAGCTTACAACTGATAACATTAAGTTATTGGCTGTAAATAGCATTAGTGGTGAAGGGTTAAAAAATATAAAACCCCTTCTTGATGAATTATTGAAAGCAAAGCATGATAGACAGAGAAATAAAGGCTTAGTTAATATAGTTACGAGAGTTATGGTAGTTGGTATACCTAATGTTGGTAAGTCTTCTTTTATAAATAAATTAGCTAAAAACAATATTGCTAAAACTGGGGATAGACCAGGAGTTACTAAAAGTAAACAATGGATAAAAACTAGCTTAGGGATAGAACTAATGGATACTCCAGGGGTATTATGGCCAAAATTTGAAGATGAAGCTGTAGGACTCAATTTGGCATTCACGGGAGCCATAAAAGATGAAATTATGGATATCGAAGAATTAGCGCTTAGATTAGTAGAAAGGCTTCAGACTAACAATCCACAAAGACTAATAGAACGATATAAACTTTCAGAAATTATGGAGAATCCTATAGATAATATGGATAATATAGGCAGGAAAAGAGGTGCTGTAATTTCTGGTGGGAATATTGACTACAATAGAATAGCAGTAATGCTTCTAGATGAATTTAGAGGTGGAAAATTAGGCTCTATATCTCTAGAAAGAATTGACGAAGTTTAAGTTTTTTTATGGGCATCTTAAAAAATAATTACTCAGTATTTAGCTACTTTTTAAGGTGCCTAATTGTGATAATTTAATAAAGTATTAAGGAGAAAAAACATGGAACTTAATATTGATTTTTCAAAGATGAGTTATAAAGAAATATGCGAATATGTGTTAAACATAGAAAAGCTTGAAAACGATATCAAAGAAA
>JAJXYA010000426.1 GCA_021780795.1 Bacillota bacterium
GATCGAAGCTATCGTAAATATTTCCTTTGATATTTTTATCACAAAGTTTAATTGCATCTTCAATTATCTTTTTTAGTTGATCTCTTTCACAAACAATACAAGAACTGTCCATGTGCGTCCAACACCATGTTTCACTATTACTCATATTTTGGTTCTCCAACAATCATTTTATAAATTTGTTCTCCGTGTTCTTTATCTGGTTCGAGAGTAACACCACCTTCATACCAACGAATAGTAGACATAGCATTACCAGTTCTTTCAAAATTATGCTGCATAACAGCCCACGTTCCTGGTAAATGATGAGGAACTTCTATCTTAACCCATTCAGCTAGCCAATCACCTCTATCAATTGCTTTTTGAAGTGGCTCAAACTTAGACCAAATTAAATCACCACTTCCATCATATAAAGCAATACCCATTGCAGTACTATCCCAGCCAGTAGGATTGCCTATTACTAAAATTGCGTAATGTCCTACATTACTAACTTCTTTGCTAGCACTCATTTTTTTTTACTCTCCTTCTTCTTTCTTTACTGGAGTGAACTGAAGACAGTGTTCCATCCATTTTTTACTACCATCAGGATTCGGCATCATTCCGCCTGTTTCATTGAAGCCATAGAATTCACATTCATCAATAAAAACTTGACCATCTGATATCCACCATTTATGGTGGCATTCTAATGTATGACCACAAGTACACATGGCATCACTATCAAATTTTTCCATTTTATTTCTTTCTAATTTTAACCTATCATTAAACTTCTGCCACATTTTGGACAAAATTCATTAGTAACTTTTCTATTTGCTACATTATCAAATCGATATTCAATATGAACACATTCTAATTGTGTTTTAGTTCTTTTTAGTTCTTTTAGTCTATTCTTACGAGAAAAATATATATTGAAATCATCTTCATTATCTTTTTCTAAGATATTTTCAAGAAGTTGAATTTCTTCTTGAACTGCTTTTATTCTTGACTCATTATTCATTTTACTCTTATTCTAACTATTAGTTTCTTCATAAAAAACATATAAAGCATCTTCATATATTTTACGTTTTGTAATAGTATCATCTCGTGTAATACCTACATTTTTTTGTGCTTTGTCACGATCTATAGCTGCTTGTTCTGCTATTGCTTTCTTTTCAGAGTATATTCTTACAGCTTCTTTATGATTAACAACACTCGATTCATACTCATGTCTAAGCTGCTCAAGTTCTTCTTCTTCCATTATTACTCCTTTCCAATTTAACTTCTAATACACCTTAAATATTAGGGGATTAATAGATCATTAGTTAATCTATTAGATGATCATTAGTTAGTTTATTGATTGACTAACTGTTAATCATTAGTGATATACAGCGCTTTAACAGCGCTAACCCAAGACAATTGACTATTAATTGACTATCAACTGATGATAATTGATTAGATGGAGTTACTACCCCACCCCAGCACCCCTAGACCTAGCGGTCATTATAAATACTAATAGGATTACCTCAGCTTGTCAAGGAGGTTAATCATTACAATTATATTACAATTTGTACCCCACCGGAGAGTCGAACTCCAGTTCATACCATATGGGGTTACCCTATTCTTTATTCTTCAATACTCTCTAGATTAATTCGCATTTGTTTTTCTTTTTCTTCAAAGTCATCAATAAATATATCTACTGAATCTGCCACATCATCCATACTTTTTTGAAGCTTTAAAATTAATTCTTTTTCACTTTGAGTGATTGCCTTATTATTCAATAAATTAATCCAACCAGTCATTTCTGTATAAAGTTCTCCTATCATGTTGAGAGCTTGATAAAAAGTTAAATCCTCAGGCATAGGGTGGTCAACACCACATTTTTCACACATATTATTCCTTATTTTCATTCAAAGAATTATTAAATCTTGTAATTATTTCTTGAGAAGCTTTTATCTGTAACAATAAATCTTTTTCTGTAATTTCATTAGGAAGAAAATTATTAATTTCTTTTTTAATATCTTTAACAGATTTACCTTCAAAAATAGCTAAACGTTTTAATAATTCATCATTAATATCTTTATAAAGAAGTGTTAAATCTACTAGTGCCTGATAGCCAACTTCCATAGCTACTACTACACTATCGTTTTCTTCATCATTGAAATTAACTTTCATTATTTTCCAATTATATTAGCTGCTTTTAAATCTATATTCATAAAATTAGTATATAAATTTCCATGATATAAATAATCATTATTTATTAGTTTTGTAAGTGGCATAGAATAACCACCATACCAATATCCACATGGGAGCATTCTTCCATCATCCCTATGACTTATACACAAAGCATGGTTTGCTTTTACCATTATTTTTTTGCCAATTACAACTTTAATTTTACGCGCAGGATAAAGACTATACTTTGAATTATATAGTCGATAGAGTTTGTTTACATCGTTATAGGCAAGATAATGGTTGTAATTCCAATTAGCTCGATTTGGATTTGAACCTGTATTATCAGGATACAAGCTTAAATCAAGTTTATGTTGTTGCCAAATGACTTCTTTTCTATAAATTATTTTTTGAAGCACATTATATCTTGCTTCTTGCTCATAGAATTTTTTGTTAACTCTTACTGATATTTTATCTAATGAGTAAACAGCTTGTACAATTACAAACGGATGCATATCATTAGATAAAACATCACCAACTATTGGTTTATAATCCTTGTCTATGAGTATAGGTTTTTTTTGTGTTGCCATATTATGCTCCTTTGTTTATTACATTTTTGATCCTAAGCTAGTTCCAATAATTAACTTATTATAACTCTTAGTATCATGAACCTTTAATCTGCCGAAAGCTCCATTATTGGTCTTACGCATTGTCCGTGCAGTATACTTTTCTGGGTCGGTAGATTGTGTAAAATATTTCTTGCGATTTTCGTTCTTAATTTCAAAAAACAAATGATTATCTTTTATTGTGCTCATATATTTCCTCGTTTAGTATATAATAAACAAGTATATACTTATTTCAATAAAATATCAAGGATATAAGCAATTATTGCTATGAGTGGGACTAATGAGATTCGAACTCATTACTGATGTCGCCAGAGTCCCTACCAGTTGTTTAATTTTCAGTATTAAACATACTAATCATGCCATTAATATATTCTGAAAAACATAAAAAGAAATTTAAATGTTTGTTTAAGTCTCTTTTTAATGCTTCTACTAATACTTTTATTAAAGCAAAATATGTTTTTTTACCATTTTCAACAAAAATGTCATCATTTTGTTCTTTTAGTAATAAAGTTATTTTTTTTATAAGAATAATTGAAATAGCAAAATCTTTAACTACGTCATCACTATATTTATCATATTGTTCATAACTATTATAAACTACCCCTATTAAAGAATAAATAGCTTCAGCTATATTACCTTGTACTTTTTCTTCAATAAGATCGTCAACCATTGCTTCAAATTTTTGAAAAGTTTGTAATTGAATATTCCCTTTAACTTTAAGAAAATCTTCAATTTCTTTAAAATCATCATCTAACATTTTTCCTCTTTTTATTTAATTATTACAATCTTTTATTTAATTATCATGATCACATCTTACTAAATTAAATAAATCATGTAAGAAATTTTCTAATTTTGAACTTGGGATTGATAAGCTTTCTTTTTCTTCATCGGACATATCATTAAATGTTTCTACAACTAATAGAGTTACTTCATTTGCGATTTTTTTAAAATTTTGCAAAAGAATATAATCTTCTTGAGCTTTTTCATTATCATTTAAATAATTTAATAAATTTTGATCATGATTTTCTATATGAAATAATTGACTACTTAAAACATTAAAAAGAAAATTTACAGAATTTCCAATAATTAATCTTTGCATTTCTGTAAGATCTTTTATTGAAATATTTTCATTGCCCATATATATCCTTTTTGATTTCTATTTATTGATATTTATATTGCTAATATCGTGGGCAGAGAAAGAATCGAACTTTCTCTAACGCACCAACTGCCCTATTTATTACTCATCTTCAGTTCGTCTATCTGCAGCAATGATAAACTCTGCTAAATTCGGTATATCTTGATATGCTGCTTCAAGTCTAAATAATTCATTTGCTTTTTCTTTACTAATTGCTTCTTTATCAGTCCATTGACAATATTTACTGTTATGTTTACCTTCATGATTTAGATCTAAGACACAAACCCCTCCATGAGGGCAATAACTATTATAACTACTCATTTTTTGTTTGACCCAGGCCTTCTCAAAGTATTTCTAATACTAGCGCTTTGGGGATAACTAGTATTAGCTGATCTCCCAGAGACAGCATCTTCAAAAATTTGAATTCTTTTTTGAAGGCGCTTGGCTGGCTTCCCATCTGCAGTACTGTGTTTCCCCACTATTCATCACTTTCTTTGCGTAACATATTTATAAACTCATTAGCAATTTCTTCTAAAATAGAACTATATGCTCCTATAATTCCGATAAGTTCTTCTGGTATTTTTTCTCCAATTTGTTTTTCTCCACTTTCCCAAATTTTACGACGTACATCATACATTGTTGTTACAGCAGAATCAAGTAAAATTTTACCTACTTGTTCAGATTCTGGTGCTCTAGTATTATCTTTTGTAAATCTATCAATTTGTATAGCATTATTTACAAGTAAAAATTTTACTAAACTAGAAGTTATTATTACAGTTTCTGATAATAATAATGTTTGAAGAGGAGTTAAATTAACAGTAATACATTCTTCTAACAGTTTGTTTTCATCCATTTTTTCCCTTTAATTAAGATTGGCTAGACAATAATGTTTTTAAGAAAGTTAATGAACTTTCCAAACAACTATGAAATATAGTAAAAAATTGTTCTGAATCTTCTGGCGCTTGATGAGTGTAAGACTCCATATAAGAATTATATATTTTGCTAGAAATATTAATTATTACTTTAGTAACATTATCAAAAAGTATAGAACCAGTTCCAAATTCTTCACTACTTTCGGTGTTCATTATATTTTTTAATTTTTCTAATGTTTCATGGTCTAAATCATTTAAATTATCAAAATCTATTTCAGAAAATTCTGGATGTTTTTCTTTAAATATTTTTGGTTCAAAAATAGCTACATTAGAATACTTTCTATACAACAGTAAAACATTTGCTATGTGATTAAATGATAATGACATCATTAATAGTTCTTGAGGTGTAAAAGTACTACTAATTTCTTTAGTAAAGAAATCCTCTAAAATTTTAATATTTTCATCATCATTAAATTTATTATTTAATTCACTTTCCATGTTCCTCTTTTCTTTTTTGTCAAACTAGTAGTCCTGGAGGTAATCGAAACCCCTACTATAGATACTCAAGCAAAAACATAAATGTTAAAATCAACTAAAATACATTTTTATGTAATGCGAATATACTAGGAACTATCGGCTGAAACTGACCAATAACCCGTAGCTTTATTATAGTAATACCAACTATCAGGACCATGTAAGCATTTTTATGACGTGCTTAGGTCATATTATTAATCCTCAAACACATCAGGATCAGTTAATTCCTTAAAGAGAATTTCTCCAAAAGTTTGTTTAGCTTTAATAATAGCTAACTGTCTTGCATCATATTCATCAATTATACCATCTAGATGAACTTGAAACTGAAATTGAACTGTAAAACTCATTATTTATTCTCAACAAATTCTTTAGGTCTATCAACAATTATTGCACAGGTACAACCTACTGACATCCAATCAGGCTGATTATGATGATGATCGCAACCATACTTACCATGCTCAGCCATAAGATGCTTACATTTTACACAGTATGTTTTATCAAGTTCATCTTGATCAACTGGCTTAGTTTTTACTTCCCATTCTGCAATACTTAAATGTAGTACTATGCTTACTCCAAATTTAGTGACAATAATCTTTCTATCCCACCAACCTTTAGCATGTGGATCAGCTTGCCAATCTTCAGACTTACCTTCTCGATATGCCTGAGCTTCTTCAAGGGAATCAAAAATTTCTATAATTTCTGAAATATCTAGATTTTCTTCGTTATGTTCTCTAAGAATATAAACTCTCATTTTCTATACTCCTTTCTTGTTTAATATAATTTTCTTTTTCATATACATCTGTTAATGCATTGTTAAATGATTCAGATAAATCATAAACCCTAAGATAGTTCCAACCAGCATTAAAATGCCATTCTATTGCTTCTTCTAAAGTTGTAAAACTACCCTGATTTGATGGGACAACTGCCCATTTATAGGAATCGTTTATGCTTTTTTAGCAACTATTAAATATTCTTTACCTTCTTGTTGAGCATCAAAGAACCATTGTCTTATATCGAGTTCTTTATTCATTATATTTTCATCCTTTCTTTTTATACTTTTTTATATTACTAGTACTCACGAGGGGAATCGAACCACCTCTACAACCATTATGAGCTGTTTTATACATTTAATTATCTTCTTTTGGTTTTTTGATGAATATTGTGTGTCGGATAATCTTTACATTCATCACGGTTACACACTGCTCTTAAAAAATGATCATGTTTAATAGTTGCATATGCATGTGCATGAGAATGTTCATATTTTCCTTGACTATGTGAATGAATATTATTCATTATATTCTTTTTATTAAATCCATAAAATTCTTTCAAATCCTTCATGTTCCCAATTTTTTGCTGCTCTCCTAATATATGTTACTTGTTTACTAGTAGTAGAAGAATATTTCTTAGGATTTATACAATATGTTCTATCAGTAAAATTAACAAAGCATATTAATGTTTTATAAGAATAAATGGCATAATCATATTTGTAATATTTAATTAATTGTATTTCTTGATCTGGTTTAAGTATACCACTCATATTATTACCATAATGAGTAAAATTTAGGAAATACATCATATTTTTTACACAGACTGCATAATTAACTTTTTTCATTAAAACCTACTTTATTTTGATTACACCACTAGGATTTTCTGATGTAATAATTCTCATTAATGCATATTCAAATTTTGCATATAAATCATAAACTTTAATTAAAAAATATTCATTTTCTAAACACCATTTAATTGCTTCGTCTATACTGTCCCAATATGTTCCTTGAGGTATTAGACCAAAAGAATAATTTTCTTCTCCAAGTTTTTTAGCAAGCACTAAATAATCATAATCTGATTTTTGATATTCTATAAACTTTTTTTGTGCAAAAGAAATATCTGATGTTGAATCCAATATTTGATCTAATTCTGGATCTAATTTTATTTCTTCACTCATTGTTTTCTTTCTTCTAAATATTCACTTTGATGAATAGATTTTACTAATGCTGTTTCAAATTTAGAATAAAGATCATAGATATAAATTTCATCCCAAGAGTGGTTAAGACAATATTCAATGGCTTCGTCTACAGTTTCCCAAGAGAGTGGACCTTGAGAAGGTATTATTCCATAACCACTGATAAGACCTCCTCTAGCAATTATTAAATAATCATAATCTGTATTTTGAAATTCTTCAAATTTACGTTTTGCCAAATCTTTTAAAGTATCATTCATTAGTTCTCCAATTTAATAATACTAGTATTATTTTAATAAACAATTTTTATTAACGATTCTTCAAAAGGAGCATATAGATCATAAATTTTAATATTTTTGTAACCATAATTCAGATGATGCTCAATAGCTATATCTATAGTATCAAGCTCCTCACAATTTGCACCAATTTGAATAAGTAATTCATTCGGTATGATGTTCCAAAAAAAATTATCATTATTATTTTGACAAATTAGTAAATAATCTGCATCTGATCCTTGTAAGGATTTAAAACGTTCTTTTAAAAATTCTTCTTCACCTTCATTCATTTCTTTCATTTTTTCTCCAGTTTTAATCTATAAATCGTACTCGCTGTAGGAATCGAACCTACACTATGTACCATAGCGAGTTACCTTAATACCTAATACTTTTTAATACTTTTTACTTCCAACTAATTCCTATTATAAAATTTTAATTTTAATGTGATATCTCCACTAAAACAAAATTTTATAACAAAATTAGGATTATCTATACATATATTTTTAAAGGCTGATAGATAAGTCCTTCCCTCGTTCTTCCCTCAAAGCTTTTTACGCCTCTATTGGTCCGTGCCCATATCCACAATATACTTTTGATTTACTGCTCTCATTAGGAATTTACAATCTCCCAATCCTGGCCGGACTCACAATTTCATTGTGTTGATGGGTGATGTGTGCACAACGTTACATTTATTTTCAATATAAAGAACTTCATAAAGTTAAAGCCACACTTAAACGTTCTGGTAGCTAACCTTACTAGTAATAAGATGTATGCTAAATTTAGTCATATCAACAATGCCGGAGGACTGGCACAGCCTTTTCCCGGATTCACTATTGAACAATATATCTATCGTCAATATAACAGAAAGTTTAGCCTAAATTTATATAATACTAATTTAGTAAGAGATTATCCAGCTCCACATTTACTATATGTTTTCAAAAATAATGAAATTTATAATTAATTTAATACACCATAGATGTAGAATGGATCAACAATTAATTAATTATAAATATTGATTTTCAAATTTTAATATAATAACGAGACACTTTAAGGGCATGTCCAGGCCCAGTACCCCATGAAAGAATCGAACTTTCATAAATACCATATGGGGTTACCTACATCAATTAATTATCTCTTACTCCACCTTCGCTAGCAATAAGACCTCCTGGTGTCCAGTATCGCTCTTCAAACTCAAACCAGATTTCAGGGAATGCTGCCTGTAACAAAACAATATTATTTGAATCGGCTTTACGCATTGCAGACATAATCAGTGAAGAAAATGGAGGATCAGTTGCTGAAATTTCCAAACTTACTTGATAACTATGAAGACTCATGCTTTTTCCAATTCTTACGAATACGACGCTTCTGTCTAAACGACAAAGCATCCTTATTAGTAGTACCCTTTTGCTTCAAATAATTCTGAAGTCGCTTTTCATTATCCATTTTTTCTCCTTTAATGCCAAGTTCTATGTGGTTCATGTATTGTTTCGATGCCATCATATTCATCAATTATGTAATCAAGGCCATCAGGGATTTCTACTACTTTAAGCTTGGCATATGGGCCATTAGCAGCATCTCCAAGCTCTTCAACTACTCTTACTAAGAGAGGATTATCCCTTTCATCAGATAGCCATGCATCCCATAATCTAGGTATAGATTCTGAAAAGCCTCCTCTGAAGATAACCTTTTCATCTTCAAAATTATCTGATGTTGGATAATCTACAATTGGAATTCCCCACTCATTTAACTTTTGGTAGGCTTCCTGACTGAGACCAAAGCCTCCATAACATGTATTGATAACTATTTTCATAGTGATCCTTAAAGGTTATTTTCTGACTTAAGAAGAGTTTCCTTGCCAAATGCGCCACCAACAGCACGACGAATTGCCCTGCTAGTTCTAGGAGAACTCACAGTTGCTTTGATGTCTAAGTCCATTCCTGGAATTCCCTTTACATTCTTTTTTGTAACAGAAGAAGGTCGATAACCAAGATAATTAATCTCTGGCTTACCGGCTCCAACGACACCTCGCGGTGTCTTTACTTCGCTAGAAGATCTTGCCATACTTTTTTGATTCCTTTCTAACTACTGTTTCTCATATTTTGAGAGCCCCCCTGACAGGAATCGGACCTGTATCTAAACATTAGAAGTGTTCTGTTCTATCCATTAAACTACAGGGGGTTAAAACTATTTAATTTATAATATCCCTTGTGATATCCATTTCATCATTGAGATAAATCCCCCCCCCGTCTGCT